>SKMI01000013.1 GCA_007121115.1 Paracoccaceae bacterium
ACAACCTGAAGAACCAGAACGGCTTCATCCCCGGGATCCGCCCCGGCCAGCGCACGCAGGAATACCTGGATTACGTGGTCTACCGAATCGTCACCGTGGGCGCGATCTATCTGGCGGCGGTCTGTCTGCTGCCGGAAATCCTGCGCGATCAGCTGGCGATCCCGTTCTACTTCGGCGGCACCTCGGTGCTGATCGTTGTGGTGGTGACGATCGACACCATCAACCAGGTGCAGTCGCATCTGCTGGCGCATCAGTACGAAGGGCTGCTGGAAAAATCGCAACTGCGCGGCAAGAAGCGCAACCGCAACGCCTCGGGTCGGCCCAAGGGTCCGGCGCGGCGATGAACCTGATCCTGATCGGCCCCCCGGGCGCGGGCAAGGGCACCCAGGCCAAACGGCTGGTCGCCGAGCGCGGCATGGTCCAGCTTTCCACCGGCGACATGCTGCGCGCCGCGCGCACCTCGGGGACCGAGATGGGCCAGCGCGTGGCGGCGGTGATGGAGCGCGGCGAACTGGTCACCGACGAGATCGTGATCGGCCTGATCGAGGAACAGTTGCGCGGGCTGGACGCCTCGGGCGTGATCTTTGACGGCTTCCCCCGCACACTGTCGCAGGCCGAGGCGCTGGGCACGCTGCTTTCGGGCATGGGGCAGGACGTGGATGCGGTGATCGAGATGCGCGTGGATGACGACGCGCTTGTGGAGCGCATCACCGGGCGCTTCACCTGCGGGGACTGCGGCGAGGTCTATCACGACCGCACCCGCCCCACGGCGAAGCCCGGCGTGTGCGATGTCTGCGGCTCCACCAATCTGAAACGCCGCTCCGACGACAATGAGGATGCGCTGCGCCGCCGGTTGATGGACTATTACAAGCAGACCTCGCCGCTGCTGGGGTATTACTTCGCCCACGGCAAGCTGGCGGGTGTGGACGCGATGGCCGAAATGGACACAGTGGCCGCCGAAATCGCCGCCCGGCTGGAGGCCGCCTGAGTACGCCTGATCCGGCTCTTGACCTTGCCCGGAAAACCCCCTACGCGGTGCGCTCTCATGAGAGAATCGCATCTTTGCGTCGCTGACAGCGGCGGGGCGATTCGATCCTGTCCGAAATGCACGAGGCACGTGACCGAAGACTGCCGCGTGTTGTGAAAAAAGGTTCTGGCATTACGGAACCGCAACGAAAAGGAAGCTCCCGCGTGGCACGAATTGCTGGCGTCAACATCCCCACGGGAAAGCGCATTCCGATCGCGCTGACCTATATCCACGGTATCGGCCCGTCCGTGGCCCTGAAGATCGTCGAAGCGCTCAACATCGACCCCACCCGCCGGGTCAACGAGCTGTCCGATGACGAGCTTGTCTCCATCCGCGAATTCATCGACGGCAACCTGACCGTCGAGGGCGACCTGCGCCGCGAGGTGCAGATGAACATCAAGCGCATGATGGACATCGGCAGCTACCGCGGCCTGCGCCATCGCCGCAAGCTGCCGGTGCGCGGTCAGCGCACCCACACCAATGCCCGCACCCGCAAGGGCCCGGCCAAAGCCATTGCCGGCAAGAAGAAGTAAGGGGAGGGCAGCGACATGGCACGAGACAAGACGCGCGTTAAGCGCAAGGAACGCAAGAACATCGCCGCCGGTGTGGCGCATGTGAACAGTTCGTTCAACAACACCAAGATCCTGATCTCCGACGTGCAGGGCAACGCGATTGCATGGTCTTCGGCCGGGACCATGGGGTTCAAGGGGTCGCGGAAATCCACCCCCTACGCCGCCCAGCTTGCCGCCGAAGACGCGGGCAAGAAGGCGCAGGAACATGGTGTCCGCACCCTCGAGGTCGAGGTGCAGGGCCCCGGTTCGGGCCGCGAATCGGCGCTGCGCGCGCTGGCGGCCGTGGGGTTCAACATCACGTCGATCCGCGATGTTACGCCGATGGCGCACAACGGCTGCCGCCCGCCGAAGCGTCGCCGCGTCTGATCACCGGATTCAATACGGCGGGCCGTGCGTTTCGTGCGGCCCGCCTTCGGCATTTCAAACCTCGGGCGTTCGCGGCTTCAGGATCCATGGGCCACGGACAGGAATGGAGGCTATACGCATGATCCACAAGAACTGGCAGGAACTCATCAAGCCGACGCAGCTCGAGGTCCGCCCCGGCACCGACCCGATGCGCCGCGCCACCGTGATCGCCGAACCGCTGGAGCGCGGATTCGGGCTGACCATGGGCAATGCGCTGCGCCGCGTGCTCTTGTCCTCGCTGCAGGGCGCGGCGATCACGGCAGTGCAGATCGACAATGTGCTGCATGAATTCTCCTCGGTGCCGGGCGTGCGCGAGGATGTGACCGATATCGTCCTGAATCTGAAGAACGTGGCCCTGCGCATGGAGGTCGATGGCCCCAAGCGTCTGACCATTTCGGCCAAGGGGCCGACCACCATCACCGCCGGGGACATCCAGACCAGCGCAGGGATCGAGGTGCTGAACAAGGACCTGGAGATCTGCAGCATCGACGACGGTGCCGAGGTGTACATGGAACTGACGGTCAACACCGGCAAGGGCTATGTCGCCGCCGACAAGAATCGCCCCGAGGATGCGCCCATCGGGCTGATCCCGATCGACGCGATCTTCTCGCCGGTCAAGAAGGTCAGCTATGAAGTGCAGCCTACCCGCGAGGGCCAGGTGCTGGACTATGACAAGTTGACCATGAAGCTGGAAACCGACGGCTCGGTCAGCCCCGATGACGCGGTGGCCTATGCCGCGCGCATCCTGCAGGATCAGTTGCAGATCTTCGTCAACTTCGAAGAGCCCGAATCGGCGGGCCGCGGCGATGATGACGACGGGCTGGAGTTCAATCCGCTGCTCCTGAAGAAGGTAGACGAACTGGAGCTCTCGGTGCGTTCGGCCAACTGCCTGAAGAACGACAACATCGTCTATATCGGCGATCTGATCCAGAAGACCGAAGCCGAGATGCTGCGCACCCCGAACTTCGGCCGCAAGTCGCTGAACGAGATCAAGGAAGTGCTTTCGGGCATGGGTCTGCACCTAGGCATGGATGTCGAGGAATGGCCGCCCGAGAATATCGACGACCTGGCCAAGCGCTTCGAGGACCAGTTCTGATTCGGCTTCGCATTCGGCGGGCGTGAGGACACCCCTCGCGCCCCCGCCACGACCGGGCGGCAACGCCCCAAGGAGAGCGGCGCTCACGCAGGCACCGCCGGACAAAGCAAAACACACGAATGGAGTAAGACAATGCGTCACGGACACGGTTACCGCAAACTCAACCGCACCCATGAACACCGCAAGGCCATGTTCGCCAACATGGCCGGGTCGCTGATCGAACATGAGCAGATCAAGACCACACTGCCCAAGGCCAAGGAACTGCGCCGGGTGGTGGAAAAGCTGATCACGCTGGCCAAGCGCGGCGACCTGCACGCCCGGCGTCAGGCGGCATCGCAACTGAAGCAGGACGTGCACGTCGCCAAGCTGTTCGACGTGCTGGGCCCACGCTACGCCGAACGGCAGGGCGGCTATGTCCGCGTGCTGAAAGCCGGGTTCCGCTACGGCGACATGGCGCCCATGGCGATCATCGAATTCGTCGAGCGTGACCTGGACGCAAAGGGCGCTGCCGACCGCGCGCGGCTGGAAGCCGAAGACGCCGCAAACTGAGCCGCGCCGCGTCTCATGAACCACCCGACCTGATTCCCCCCGTCCGGCCCTGCCGGGCGGGGTTTTTCATGGTCTGCGGTCCCCCCGTCTGCCTTGTCAGAGACGCTCTAAGCAGGGTGCGCCGGACGCAGATCAGACCTGTCAAGAGGCGCTGACATCGGCGCTGCCCTTGAAGGCGAGTGATGCGGCGGAAACACGAACAGATCGATTCGGTGCATCCGACTTCTGCGTCAAGCGGGTTCTTGGGTTGCGAGGCGCGGTCGGGCGGGGGTATCTTTTCCTCGACTCGCATTGTCCTGGGGGGGACGGGCGACACGCGGACGGGTGGCCAATTTGCCGCGCAGTCCATCACATCGATTTTCGGGGCGGGCAACAGCCTGAGCCAACTCCGTGGCGTTCGCTGCGGGCCGATGTCCTGTGCGTGCCGCACCCCCTCGAAACAGAGGCTGAACGCGTTCCGGCGCCCGCGAACCGAGGTTTCGCGCATCGTCCCGCTGTTCCCGCCTGTGCGGACAGTCCGATGTCGACGGTATTGCCGGGCGCTTCCGACCCGGCGTGCGCATCAAGAACGAGCGGCAAGCTGGGCGGGGCAGTATGGACAAGGGCATGTGGGAGCAGGCATCGGCGGAACTTCGCAACACCATCGGCGAAACACATTACCAGACCTGGATCACCCGGCTGGAATTCGTTGGAGTCGAGAAATCCGTCGCGCGTTTCCATGCGCCCACCACCTTTGTCGGCGACTGGGTCAGCCGCAACTACGCCGACAAGATTCTGAACAGTATCTCCGCCGCGGGCGGACAGGCCAGCCGGATCGAGATCAGGGTGGCCGAGATGACTGCCGCGCATGACGCAGGCCCGGCGGCACCCGCACAGGGGCATGCGTCCGCCGCTGCCGCGGACCGCGCGGTGGTCCCGGCCCGCGCGGCGGGCGGTGACGGCGACCTGCCCGGCGCAACGCTCGACAACCGCTTCCGGTTCGAGAATTTCGTCGTCGGCAAACCCAACGCGCTGGCCCATGCCGCAGCCCGCCGCGTGGCCGAGGCGGGGCCGGTGACCTTCAACCCGCTGTTCCTCTATGGCGGGGTGGGGCTGGGCAAGACGCATCTGATGCATGCCATCGCCTGGCAGTTGCGCGCCGCGCACCCGGAGCTGCGCGTGCT
The DNA here is from genome assembly GCA_007121115.1 of Paracoccaceae bacterium. Classification (GTDB taxonomy): domain Bacteria; phylum Pseudomonadota; class Alphaproteobacteria; order Rhodobacterales; family Rhodobacteraceae; genus Rhabdonatronobacter. The sequence continues at coordinate 4,813 of SKMI01000013.1, forward strand.
CTACCTTTCGGCCGAGCAGTTCATGTATCGCTTCGTCTCGGCGCTGCGGGACAAGGCGATCATGGACTTCAAGGGGCTGTTCCGCTCGGTCGATGTGCTGATGGTCGATGACGTGCAGTTCATCGCCGGAAAGGGCGGCACGCAGGAGGAGTTCTTTCACACCTTCAACGCGTTGGTGGACCAGAACCGGCAGATCGTGATTTCCGCCGACCGCGCCCCGGGCGAGATCAAGGATCTGGAGGACCGGATCAAGTCACGCCTGCAATGCGGGCTGGTGGTGGACCTGCACCCCACCGACTACGAATTGCGCCTCGGCATCCTGCAGCAGAAGGCCGAGCAATATGCCGATACCTATGGCACGCTGACGATCCAGCCCGGCGTGCTGGAGTTCCTCGCCCACCGGATCACCACCAATGTCCGCGTGCTCGAAGGCGCGCTGACCCGGCTCTTCGCCTTTGCCAGCCTTGTCGGGCGCGAGATTGACCTGGATCTGGTGCAGGAGTGTCTGGCCGATATCCTGCGCACCTCGGAACAGCGGGTGACGGTCGAGGAAATTCAGCGCAAGGTGGCCGAGCATTACAACGTCCGGCTGGCGGACCTGATCGGCCCCAAGCGGATGCGCACCATCGCCCGGCCCCGGCAGGTGGCGATGTACCTGGCCAAGGAACTGACCCCGCGATCGCTGCCTGAAATCGGGCGCTGCTTCGGTGGGCGAGACCACACCACCATCATGCACGGGGTGCGCAAGATCACCAGCCTGCGCGAATCCGACCGGCAGTTGAACGAGGATCTGGACCTGCTGCGCCGCCTGTTGCAAAGCTGACCCTGCGGGGCGAAAAGGGTCCCGTTGCCGCTTGTGGTGACGCGGTTTTTCGCTAGGCTCTGGCTCCCCGGCATCGCGGCCACGCGATGTGCGCGGGTGCGGATCGGCAAGGGACAGGCACGATGAAGATCAGCATGGAACGCGGGGTCTTGCTCAAGGCCGTGGCGCAGGCGCAATCGGTGGTGGAACGGCGCAACACCATCCCGATCCTGGCCAATGTGCTGATCGAGGCCGAGGGCGATCAGGTCAGCCTGCGCGCCACCGATCTGGACATCGAGGTGGTGGACCGTGCGCCCGCCCAGGTGGAACGTCCCGGTGCCACCACCGTCTCGGCGGTGATGCTGCATGACATCGTGCGCAAGCTGCCCGATGGCGCGCTGGTGGGGCTGGCGCATGACCCGCGCACCGAGCGGCTGAGCGTCACCGCGGGGCGGTCGAACTTCGCGCTGGCAACGCTCCCGCGCGAGGACTTTCCGGTCATGGCGACCTCGGAATACAGCAGCAACTTCAGCGCCAGGGCGGGCGAGTTGAAGCGGCTGTTCGAGAAGTCGAAATTCGCGATCTCCACCGAAGAGACACGCTATTACCTCAACGGCGTCTACATGCATGTCGCCGATGGCGAAGACGGCAAGGTGCTGCGCTGCGTGGCCACCGACGGGCACCGGCTGGCCCGCGTGGACACCGCGCTCCCCGAAGGCGCGGCCGAGATGCCCGGCGTTATCGTCCCGCGCAAGACCGTGGGCGAGTTGCGCAAGTTGCTGGACGATGACGACATGGATATCGCCGTGTCGGTGTCGGAGACCAAGCTGCGCTTCGCCACGCCAGACATCACCCTGACGTCGAAGGTGATCGACGGCACATTTCCGGATTACACCCGCGTCATCCCCACCGGCAACACAAGGCGGCTGGAGGTGGATGCCTCCGAATTTGCCCGCGCCGTGGACCGGGTGGCGACCGTGTCCTCGGAACGCTCGCGCGCGGTTAAGCTGGCGATCGACGAGGATCGGCTGGTACTGTCGGTCAACGCGCCCGACAGCGGCGCGGCCGAGGAGGAACTTGTCGTGGCCTATGGCGACGAACGGCTGGAAATCGGGTTCAACGCGAAATACCTGCTGGAGATCGCCAGCCAGGTGGACCGGGAAAACGCCGTGTTCCTGTTCAATTCCTCGGGCGATCCGACGCTGGTGCGCGAAGGCTCGGACACATCGGCGGTCTATGTCGTCATGCCGATGCGGGTTTGAAGCCCCGCCCCGGCGTGCCGGTGCGCCACGCCGGGGCGCGGCACGCTGAACCGTGCCGTGGGGAGCGTGGCCGATGCCCTGTCATCTGACATCGCTGACCCTGCTGCGATTCCGCTCGCACCCGCGCACGCGGCTCAAGCTGGACGCACGACCGGTCGCGATCTTTGGTGCCAACGGGGCGGGGAAGACAAACCTGCTGGAAGCGGTCTCCTTGCTTTCGCCCGGGCGAGGGCTGCGGCGCGCCGCGGCGGACGATCTGGCGCTCCGCCCGGATGCGCAGGGCTGGAAGCTGCGGGCCGAGGTGATGGCTGGCGATGGTCCGCGCCCGCTGGAAACCGGCGCGCTGCCGGGGCAGTCGCGCAGCGTGCGGATTGACGAGAAGGCGGCCCCGCAATTGGCCCTTGGCGGCGTGCTGGCGGTGCTGTGGCTGACCCCAGCGATGGACCGGCTGTGGACCGAGGCCGCCGAGGGCCGCCGCCGTTTCCTGGACCGCATCGCCATGAGCTTCACCCCCGACCACGGCGGCGCGGTGCTGGCCTATGAACGCGCCATGCGCGAACGCAACCGGCTGTTGCGCGATGCGGTCGCCGACCCGGCCTGGTATCGCGCGCTGGAGGCGCAGATGGCCGAGGCGGGCGCGCGCATGGCCGCCACCCGCCGCGCTGCGCTGGCCGCGCTGGCCGAAGCGACGGCAGAGGCCGAGACCGTCTTTCCCGCCGCAGACCTGTCCATCACCGGCCCCGAAGGCGTGCTGCAACCCGAAGACGCGGGCGACATCACCACCGCGCTGTCCGAAGGGCGCCGCCGCGACATGGCCGCCGGGCGCACGCTGACCGGGCCGCACCGCGCCGACATTGCGGCGGTCTATGCCGCCAAGGGCCAGGCGGCGGCGCGCTGCTCCACGGGCGAGCAGAAGGCGCTGCTGATCTCCATGGTGCTGGCCAATGCCCGCGCGCTGATGGTCCGGCGCGGCGCGCCGCCGGTGCTGCTGCTCGATGAGGTCGCCGCGCATCTGGATGCCGACCGCCGCGCCGCCCTGCACGCCGAGGTGCTGGCACTGGGCGCGCAGGCCTGGATGACCGGCACCGGTCCGGAGCTTTTCGCCGGGCAGGGCGGGGCGATGCAGGGGCTGGAGGTGCTGGCCGAGGGCGGCGCCTCGCAGGTTAAGGAGGCGGATCTGCCATGAGCGCCACGGCCTTCGATCTGCTGCTCTATGCGGGCGCCATCGTGATCCTGTTCCTGACCCCCGGCCCGGTCTGGGTGGCGCTGACCGCGCGGGCGTTGTCCGGCGGATTCCGGCAGTCCTGGCCGCTGGCGGTGGGGGTGTCTCTTGGCGATCTGATGTGGCCGCTGGCGGCGATCTTCGGGCTGGCCTGGATCCTGACCGTATATGACGGATTCATCGACAACCTGCGCTGGGTGGCGGTGGCGACCTTTGTCATCATGGGCTACGCGCTGATCCGCAACGCCGAGCGGCCGGTGAGCGCCGACAGCCGCCTGACCCGGCCCGGGCGGGCCTCCGGCTTCATGGCCGGGGTGGTGGTGATCCTGGCCAACCCCAAGGCGATCCTGTTCTACATGGGCGTACTTCCGGGTTTCTTCGATCTGGGCCGCATCACCGTTGCCGATATCGCGGCGATCCTGCTGATTTCGGCCATGATCCCGCTGGCCGGAAACCTGGGCCTTGCGCTGATGATTGACCGGGTGCGGCGGCTCCTGCAATCGCCGCGCGCACTGGCGCGGACAAACCGGATTTCGGGGGTGCTGCTGATCGGCGTTGGGGTGCTGATCGCGCTGGGATAACCCTTGCGTGACGGGCCGCGCAGACCCCGCGAATATGGTGCCGAAGGCGTGACACGGCCGGGCGGAACGACTATAAGTCGCGCAAGAAAACGGCAGGTAGGCGGGATGAGCGAAGCAGCAGCGGACAGACAGGATTACGGCGCCGATTCCATCAAGGTTCTCAAGGGCCTGGATGCCGTGCGCAAACGCCCGGGCATGTATATCGGCGACACCGATGACGGCTCGGGGCTGCACCACATGGTCTATGAGGTGGTGGACAACGGCATCGACGAGGCGCTGGCCGGTCACGCCGACCGGGTGGAGGTCATCATCCACGCCGACAACTCGGTCTCCGTGATGGACAACGGGCGCGGCGTGCCCACAGATATTCACGCCGAGGAAGGCGTTTCGGCGGCCGAGGTCATCATGACCCAGCTGCACGCGGGCGGTAAGTTCGACCAGAACAGCTACAAGGTCTCGGGCGGGTTGCACGGGGTCGGCGTCTCGGTGGTCAACGCGCTGTCGGACTGGCTGGAACTGCGCATCTGGCGCAACGGCAAGGAGCATCTTGTCCGGTTTGAGCATGGCGAGACGGTGGAGCACCTGCGCGTGGTAGGCGATGCCGAAGGGCGCAAGGGGACCGAGGTGCGGTTCCTGGCCTCGACCGCGACCTTCTCGAACCTCGATTACAGCTTCAAGACGCTGGAAAACCGGCTGCGGGAACTGGCCTTCCTGAACTCGGGCGTCCGCATCGTGCTGGAGGATCACCGCCCCGCCGAGATGCTGCGCACGGAACTCCACTACGAAGGCGGTGTGCGCGAATTCGTCCGCCATCTGGACCGCTCCAAGACCCCGGTGATGCCCGAGCCCATTCATATCGAGGGCGAACGCGACGGGATCGGCGTGGAAGTGGCCATGTGGTGGAATGACAGCTACCACGAAAGCGTGCTGCCGTTTACCAACAACATCCCGCAGCGCGATGGCGGCACGCATATGGCGGGCTTTCGCGGCGCGCTGACCCGCACCATCACCCGCTACGCCCAAGACAGCGGCATCGCCAAGCGCGAGAAGATCAGCTTCACCGGCGATGACGCGCGCGAGGGGCTGACCTGCGTGCTGTCGGTGAAGGTGCCGGATCCGAAGTTTTCCAGCCAGACCAAGGACAAGCTGGTGTCTTCGGAAGTGCGCCCAGTGGTGGAATCGCTGGTCTCCGAGAAGCTGGCCGAGTGGTTCGAGGAAAACCCCGCCGAGGCGAAGGCCATCGTCTCCAAGATTGTCGAGGCCGCGCTGGCCCGCGAAGCCGCGCGCAAGGCACGTGACCTGACCCGGCGCAAGACGGCGCTGGATGTGGCCTCGCTTCCCGGCAAGCTGGCGGATTGCCAGGAGAAGGACCCGGCGCTGTCGGAGCTGTTCATCGTCGAGGGGGACAGCGCCGGTGGCTCGGCCAAACAGGGGCGGTCGCGCCAGAATCAGGCGGTTCTGCCGCTGAAGGGCAAGATCCTGAACGTGGAGCGCGCGCGCTTCGACCGGATGTTGTCAAGCCAGGAGATCGGCACGCTGATCACCGCGCTGGGCACCGGGATCGGGCGGGACGAGTTCGACCTGTCCAAGTTGCGCTACCACAAGATCATCATCATGACCGACGCCGATGTGGACGGCGCGCATATCCGCACGCTCTTGCTGACCTTCTTTTTCCGGCAGATGCCCGAACTGATCGAGGCGGGGCACCTGTTCATCGCCGAACCGCCGCTCTACAAGGTCGCGCGCGGCAAGTCCGAGGTCTATCTGAAGGACCGCACCGCGCTGGAGGATTACCTGATCGCGCAAGGGGTCGAAGGCGCGATGCTGCGGCTGGGGACGGGCGAGGAGATCGTGAGCACCGATCTGGCCCGCGTGGTCACCGAGGCCCGTGCCGTCCGCCGCGCGCTCGAGGCATTTCCGACCCATTACCCGCAGCACATCCTGGAACAGGCGGCGATTGCCGGGGCGCTGTCGCCCGAGGCGCTGGCCAGCGCGCCGCAGGAACTGGCCGACCGGGTGGCCACGCGGCTGGATGCCGTGGCGGTGGAGTATGAGCGCGGCTGGCAGGGCCGGCCCACGCAGGACGGCGGGCTGCGGCTGTCGCGCGTGCTGCGCGGGGTCGAGGAGGTCCGCACGCTGGACGGTGGCGTGCTGCGCTCGGGCGAGGCGCGGCGGCTGGCATCGCACACGGGCACGCTGCAGGAGGTCTATGCCGCGCCTGCAACGCTTGTGCGCCGCGACCGGTCGCAGGTGATCCACGGGCCGGTGGCGCTTCTGGAAGCGATCCTGGCCGAGGGCGAAAAGGGGCTGAGCTTGCAGCGCTACAAGGGGCTGGGCGAGATGAACCCGGACCAGCTCTGGGAAACCACGCTGGACCCCGAGGCGCGGACACTCCTGCAGGTCAAGGTCGATGATCTGGCCGAGGCGGATGATCTGTTCACAAAGCTGATGGGGGATGTTGTGGAACCCCGCCGCGCGTTCATACAGTCCAACGCACTGAACGTGGAGAATCTGGACGCGTGAGGCGCTGTTAACGCGCGCCCCGGCGCGTCGG
>SKMI01000074.1 GCA_007121115.1 Paracoccaceae bacterium
CCACCTGCCGCCGCACCCGGTCCATGCGCCGACCCCCGGTCATGGCGTCGATCTCGCCCGCGACCGAGGACAGGATATCGCGCCGCGCCTCGGTCAGTTCGGCACGCTCGGCGGGTTTTTCGGGCTCCAGCCCCAACTGCCCCTGCCGGACCCAGAGCATCCCCGCCGGCCCCTTGCCCTGCGCGCCCAGCGCGTCGGCAATCCAGGCCTCGGCGGCGTCCTCCTGCGCCAGCACGGCGCGATCGGGCAGGCGGGTCACACGGGCCATGGGGCGCGACAGGAAGCGCTTTTCTACCGCAAAGCGTCCGGCGTCGGTCTCGACCTCGGCGCGCACGGTGACGGCGCCGCCCGCATAGGGTTGCAGCGCGCGCACGGGTTCCGGGCGGCCCGAATATTTCGCGAACATCAGCGCGTGCAGCGCATCGAAGAGGGTGGATTTGCCGAACTCGTTCGGCTCGGCGATGACGGTGATGCCGTCGCCGATGCCGGTCACCGACAGCCGCTGCCCGGCGAAGCGGCGCACGTTGTCCAGATGCAGGGCGCGCAACCTCATGCGCGGTCTTCCAGCGCCAAGGCGAACAGGTGTTCCAGCGCGTCGGCGGCGCTCTGGCGGGCTTCGGGTGGGAGCGTTTCGTCTGCGGCGTCAGTGGCCAGCGCCTCGGCGGCGGCGCGCAGGGCGCCCTGACGGTCGATCAGGTCCAGATCGCTGGCGTCATGCAGGAGCGTCAGCTCCGCTGGATCTGCCGCATGCCAGAGGAAATCCGGCGCGGTGGCGGCGATGGCGCGGTCCAGCTCCGCGCGCGCTTCGGGGCGCAGCGTGCCGGACAGGCGCAGGTCGAACAGGCAGTCGGCGCGGTCCTCCAGCGGTGGCAGGCAGGCGGCATGGGCGGCGAGCGCGTCATCCTGCGGGTCCAGCGCCAGGTCCAGCCGCCGCCAGCGCAGCGCGCCGGTTTCCAGCGGCGTCACCTGCGCGGGTGCGCCGGGGCCGTCGATCTGGACCAGCAGCGCCGTGGCGGCGGCGCTGTGGCGGAAGCTGTCAGCCTCGGGCGTGCCGGAATACCAGGTGCGCGCGTCGATCCGGCGCTGCCCGTGCCAGTCGCCCAGGGCCAGATAGGCCAGCCCCGCTCGCGCCGCCCGGTCGGGCGCGATGACGGAACTGCCGCCCGCGCCACTGGTGCCTTCGAAATCCGCCACCGAGCCATGCGCCAGCCCGATGCGCAGCGCATCGCCCGTATCCGCGCCGTCGAACCAGTCGGTCAGGTCGCGCCCCGGCGCGCGCTCGGCGGGCGGGGCGGGCAGGAGGGTGGCATTGGCAAGCGGATGCGGGTGCGGGGCCAGCAGTGCAGTGACGTTGGGCGGCGCATCACTGCGCAACTGGCGCCAGAGTTCGGTCGCGCCTGCGTGGTCATGGTTGCCGGGCAGGATCAGCCACTGCAGGTCCGGATCGGCGGCCATGGCGTTCAGCGCCTGACGGATCACCTGCGGCGCGGGGGTGAGCTGATCGAAGGTGTCGCCCGCCAGCAGGACATGCCCCGCGCCATGTTCGCGCGCCAGCCGCGCGAGCCGCGCCGGAACCTCGGCCCGGGCCTGCCGCAGGCGGCCGCGCACATCCTCGGGGAACCGCCCGAAAGGCTTGCCCAGATGCAGGTCCGAGGAGTGCAGGAAACGCAACATGTCCCCTTGATGGGCGAGGCGGCGGGGGTGGTCAAGCGCGCGTGGCGTTCCTCAGCCGCGGGACGGGCAGTCGCGCCGGATCTCGCGGTTCAGCAGGCCGGTGCGGACCAGCATGCAGCGGTTGCGCGCCTCGTAGTAGTAGCCGCGCGCATACCACATCACCGCCGCGTCGATGTCGCCGTCGGCGACCTTCCAAGCCCCACGCAGGTAGCGGCCTGCGTAGCGCAGGTTCACCTCGGGGTCCAGAAGCTCCTTCGGCTCGCCCCGGAAGCCCATGGTGCGGGCGGTCTGCGGCAGGATCTGCATCAGCCCCCAGTAGGGGCCGTTGCGGGCGTGCGGGCGGTAGTCGCTTTCGCGCTGGATGACCCGGTGCAGAAGTGCCTCGGGGATGTCATGCTTCTGGGCGGCGCGGCGGATCATGGCGCGCATCTGCGGCGTTTCGCCGGGGTAGAGGTCGGTTGCCGCGGGCGCACGCGAGGCGACCTCGGGCGATCCGCCACAAGCGGCCAGCGCGACGCACAGCAGGACGGTTCCAAGAAGGCGGGCAGATGCAATCATGAGCGATTGTCCGTATTTGGGGGCGGTCGCACCGCGACCACGCCGATATCATCAAGCAGCCGGTCCAGTTCGGCCGAGCCGGGTTCGGGCAGGTGCTGCGCGCAAAGCGCATCGAAACGGGCGCGCAGGCGGTCCTTCTCGGCGCCCTGGCAATCATTCCAGGGGCGGCCCTGCAGGCCCATTTCCAGCGTGTAATAGGCGATGAAATGCGGCCGGTGGGTGCCGCTGGCCAGAAGCCGAGCATAGGCGGCATCAGCGCCCAGGGTGCGCAGGGCGCTGGCCGAGGTGATCCCCGCATTGCGCAAGGCCGACGCCATGGCCGGGCCGATGTTGCGCACCGAGGTCAGGCAATCGTCCATGCAGGTCCGTTCCGGCGGGGAATTTCTGCCATGGTTATCGGCGCTCGGGCGCGTTGCGTCCAGCGGCCTGTGCAGGCCGCCCGTGCACACGGGCGGATTTCCGCCGGGCGGCGTCCGGGGCGGCGTCGGGGGCGGATCAGATCAGCGCCCAGTCGGTGAAGCGCACCTCGGCGGTGCGGTGGGCGTTGCGCGGGTGGCCCGGACGCGGATCGGCGCCGATGCGCGTGCCTTCGGGGCGCTGACGGCGGGTGGCATTGGCGGGGCGCGGCGTCCGGCGGTTCAGATCGGTCGACATGGTCACTCTCCTTTCTATCCGGTCATGAAACCACGTCAGAGGGGCGCAGGCGGGGCGGGTCTGCGGCGATTTCGTGCCGGGCGCCGCCGCAG
>SKMI01000298.1 GCA_007121115.1 Paracoccaceae bacterium
AAAGGGCGCTCATCATGAAACCGCACACACTGTCATCCTTTGACCGTGACCTCGAGGCGATACGCCTCTCCGTCCTGACGATGGGCGGCATGGTCGAGGCGGCAATTCTTGACGCCTCTCAGGCGCTGGAAGCACGCGACGCGGAACTGGCCGCGCGGGTGGTCGAGAGCGACAAGAAGATCGATGCCGCCGAGGAAGAGATCAACGCGCGCGTGGTCCGCGTGCTGGCGCTGCGCCAGCCACAGGCGGACGACCTGCGCGCCGCCGTCGCGGTGATGAAGATGGCGGGCGATCTGGAGCGGCTGGGCGATTACGCCAAGAACATGGGCAAGCGGGTGCCGGTGCTGATCGCGGCCCCGATGATCGAGGGCGCGGCGGGCGCCCTGCGCCGTCAGGCGCGGCTGGTGGGACAGATGCTGAAGGACATGCTGGACGCCTTCGCGCGCATGGACGCCGACCGCGCGCGCGAGGTCATCACCCGCGATGTCGAGGTCGATGACATGACCAACGCACTGTTCCGCGAATTCATCACCCACATGATGGAGGACCCGCGCAACATCACGCCCTGCCTGCATTATGTCTTCATCGCCAAGAACATCGAACGGATGGGCGATCTGGTTACCCATGGCGCCGAGCATGTGATCTTCGTCGCCGAGGGCCGTATCGCCGGGGAGCGTGAGAAGGGCCATTCGACCGCCACGATCAAGGCGCCCGAGGAATGACGCTGATGGCCGACACCTCTGCGCCGCTGGTACTGATCGTCGATGACGAACTGGCGCAGCTGACGCTCCTGCGGCACAACCTGGTTGCTGCCGGGTTTCGCGTGGCGACTGCGCAGGATGGCGAGGAAGCGGTGCTGGCCGTGTCTGAACAGGGCCCGGATGTGGTGCTGCTGGACTGGATGCTGCCGCGGCTTTCCGGGCTGGAAGCCTGCCGCCAGATCAAGGCCACGCCCGAAGGCCGCGCGACGGCAGTGATCATGGTCTCGGCCCGCTCGGAAGAGCGTGACCGGGTGCGCGGGCTGGACACCGGCGCCGACGATTACATCACCAAACCCTATTCGGTGGCCGAACTGGTCGCGCGTGTGCGCGCCAACCTGCGCCGGGTGCGCCCCGTTAGCGCCGGGCAGGTGCTGGAACATGGCGGCATCCGGCTGGACGCCGAAGCCCACCGGGTCAGCCGCGATGGCAAGGCCCTGCATCTGGGCCCCACCGAGTTCCGCTTGCTGGCCGCGCTGATGGAGCGCCCCGGCAAGGTCTGGACCCGCGAGGCGCTGCTGGACCGGGTCTGGGGGCGCGAGGTCTATATTGACACCCGCACCGTTGACGTGCATGTCGGCCGCCTGCGCAAGGCGCTTTGTGCCGCAGGAGGTGCCGATCCCATCCGCACCGTGCGCGGCGCGGGCTACGCCCTGGGCTGACGGCGCGCCACCTGCCACCCCTGACCGTCGGCCTGCGCGGGCAGGGTGTGGCGTTTCGGCTTACGGTGCCGCCCGGCGCGCCCGCGCTCCGCCTCGGCGCCGCTGCGCGGGCAGCGACAGGTCCAGCGGTACCGGCGGCACCCGCGTCGATTCTACCAGCAGGTCGCAGAACGCCGCGACCGCCGGCGCGCCCCGACGCAACGGTGCGGCCATTTCATAGGCGCGCATCGCCTCGGCCCGGTAATCGGCGTTTCCCGGCAGCCCGGCCAGCCATTGCCTGTAGCCCATGCGGGCCAGTTCCAGCGCCCGCGCCGGGGGCATCGGCCCTGTGTTCAGTTGCAGTATTGTCCGTTCCAGAAGCATCGCGCCCTCCGCGCATATCCGGCGGGGCGGGCGGGAAACGACGTTATCGGCAGCCCTGAGCGGCGCATCTCGGTCTCTCCTGCCCAAGGCACCCCGCCCGGGTTCAAGTGACAACGGCGCACGGAATGCGCGCCGGGGATGGCAGGTCTCCTGACTCGCGGCTTGGCGCTTCCCCGGACCTTCCCGGGCCATGCGGCCCAGTGGCGTTTTCCGGGGTTGCTCGCCGCCTACAGTTGCGGGGGCAGTCGCGGCATTGGGCTTGTCGCCCGCACCGTGTTCCCTTTTCACCCGGTCCTTTGCGGCCCGGGCACCATCACCGCGACGGTCACACAGCGCCGCGTCCAAGTCAACGACAGGTTGCGCGGCGGGGGCACCGGGCCGCACTGGACGCCGCGCCGGATGTGCCCGAAACTGCGTCCGGATCATCCCAGACCCCGAGGCTTGCCATGATCGCTCCCGCCGCCGCGCCCGCGCTCCTTCGCCTGTCCGACACCGCCGCCATCCTTGCTCTGGCGGCGGTCGGCGCCGCGCTGATCCTGCCCGACCCCTATGCGGCTGTGCCTGACCATCTGCGCCCCGGCGCCTGGAGCCAGGACACGATCTCGGCCCCGGCGGCACTGGCGCTGCTGGCGGTGAATGCGCGGCTGCGGCCCCCAATCAAACGGGCCTGGGGGAAGGGCTGGCTGCTCTGGGCGGGGCTGGTGGGCTATCTGTTCTATGCCTACGCGCTCTACAGTTTCGACGCGGTGCTGAACCCGGCTTACCCGCTCTATCTCGGCATCATGGCGCTGGCGCTACTGGCGTTGGTGCTGTTCCTGCGCGCGGTCGACCCGGCGCGGTTGCGCGCCACCATAAGCCCGCCGCCGCGGCGCGTGGTGGCGTTGCTCTTCGCGCTTCTGGTGGTGCTGTTCACCGGGCTCTGGCTTGCGCAACTCCTGCCCGCCATGGCCGCGCGGCAACCCCTGCCGGGGCAGACGATCTATGTGCTCGACCTGGCCATCGCCCTGCCGCTGACGGGTCTGACGGCATGGCTTCTGTGGCGCGGTCATCCGGTGGGTGACCTGCTGGCGATCCCGATGCTGATGAAGGTCGCGGTGCTCGGGGTCTCGGTGTTTATCGGAACCCTCTATGGCTGGGCCCTGTTCGACGGCCCGTTCATGCCCTTC
>SKMI01000266.1 GCA_007121115.1 Paracoccaceae bacterium
ACCGAGCCGTCCGATTCGGGCAGGGAATAACCCTCGACCGCGCCGGGCAGCAGGTCCGCGCGCCAGGGCTCCAGCAGTTCCGCCACGCGCCCCTCGGCCGGGCCGTGGTCCATGCCCAGCACCGAGTTCGAGAAATACGAGGTGATGCGCGGATCCACCCCGCCGGTGATGGTCTGGGCCACGTATTCGAAGTTGAAGGCATGGATCAGCGCCTCGCGCACCCGCCAGTCGGCGAACAAATCGCGCCGCGTGTTGAACACCAGCCCGGTCATCCCCGAAGGCCGCTGATGCGCGATCTCGGATTTCACCACCTCGCCCGCGGCCATGCGCGGGAAGTCGTAGCTGTCCTCCCAGCGCGCGGCGTTGCCTTCGCGCCAGGACATGATTTCGCCCGCCTTGAACTGTTCGAACACCACCGCCGCGTCGCCGAAGTATTCGTAGCGCACCTCGTCGAAATTGTGCTGCCCGGCATAGAAGTTCAGGTCACGCCCCCACCATTCGGGGTTCCTGACGAAGCTGATCGAGCGCCCGGGCTCGAAATGCCCCACCGCATAGGGCCCGGACCCGATCACCGGCGTCAGCGAGGATTCGTCGAAGGGCCGGTCGTCGAACTGCGCCTTCTGGAGGATCGGGCGCAGGCCCAGGATCAGCGGCAACTCGCGGTCGACCTCGGTAAAGGTGAAGCGGATCGAGCGCGGGCCGGTCTGCTCCATGGTCTCGATCTTGGCCCAGGCCGCGTGGTAACGCGGCTGGCCCAGCGTGCCGAGGGTTTCCATCGACCACATCACATCCTCGACCGTCACCGGGCTGCCGTCCGAGAATCGGGCCTCCTCGCGCAGGGTGAATTCGACGAAATCGCGCGCTTCATTGGTCTCGACCGATTCGGCGAGCACCCCGTACATGGTGAAGGGCTCGTCATAGCTGCGGCCCAGCAGCGTCTCGACCGTCAGCAGCCCCACGCCCCAGGGCGCGGTGCCGCGGCGGATGTAGGGGTTGAGCGAATCGAAGCCGCCAACCTCGCCGAAAACGATGCGTCCGCCCTGCGGTGCATCGGGGTTGGCATGGGGCAGATGCTCAAAATCTTGTGGCAGCGCCGGGTCGCCATACATAGCGATGCCATGCGCGGGTTCGGCCATGGCCGGACCGGAAGGAAGTGACACAAGCGCGCCGATGGCGGTCATGACAGCGGTTGCGACAAGCGGGCGGCACAGGGGAGCGATCATTGTCGGAGTGTCCTTGCAAGACGGCATATCCCTGCCGACGCTACTGCGACAATGCCAAAGTTTCAAACTTTTAGCTTGGACAGCCGGCGATGATTGGTTATAAGTGAAGCACTGCTCGATAGGTTTCTTGCCTGTATGAAACCTGCCTCAACGACTTGCGCCCGCCTTGTGCGGGCGCTTTTTTTGCCCGATCTCTGCCTTGCCCGGGACACGTCGCATCGCAGCGGGCGCTGGCATTCGCGCGTCAAGGCGGTAAGGTGCGACCCGTCACGCCCGGCGCCGTGCCCTGCCTTTCCGCACCGATGGGGCAGCGGTCGGCGCGCCGGGCTCCGGAATGCCGCAGTCACGAAAGGAACGGAACATGTCGCTTGCAGGTCGGCGCGCCATCGTCACGGGATCGAACTCGGGGATCGGGCTGGGCATCGCCCGGGAACTGGCGAAAGCCGGGGCCGAGATTGTGATCAACTCCTTCACCGACGCCGAGGAGGATCACAAGCTGGCGGCGGACATGGCCGCGGACACCGGCGCGACGGTGCGCTACATCCAGGCCGACATGTCGAAACCCGAGGACTGCCGCGCGTTGGTCGCGCAGGCCGGGGGCTGCGATATCCTGATCAACAACGCCGGTATCCAGCACGTCGCGCGGATCGAGGATTTTCCGGGCGACAAGTGGGACGCGATCATCGCCATCAACCTGAGTTCCGCATTCCACACCACCGCCGCCGCACTGGGGGGCATGTATGACCGCGGCTGGGGGCGGGTGATCAACATCGCCTCGGCCCACGGGCTGACGGCGAGCCCCTACAAGTCGGCCTATGTGGCGGCCAAGCACGGGGTGGTGGGGCTGACCAAGACCACGGCTCTGGAAGCGGCGGGCAAGGGGGTCACCTGCAACGCCATCTGTCCCGGCTATGTGCTGACGCCGATCGTGGAAAAGCAGATCCCCGACCAGATGAAGACCCACAACATGGACCGCGAAACGGTGATCCGCGAGGTCATGCTGTCGCGCCAGCCCTCGGGCGATTTCGCCACCGTGGAGCAGATGGGCGGGACGGCGGTGTTCCTGTGTTCGTCGGCGGCCGACCAGATCACCGGCACCACCATCAGCGTGGACGGCGGCTGGACGGCGCTCTGACGCGGGCGGGGTTCGGCGGGCAAGGGAGGCTCCCGCCCCCGACCGGTCCGCGGGCTGGCGCCCGCGCGCAGGTCGGCGTTGGGCCGGGCCGGGGCGCAAGCGCCCCGGTGGAGGGGCGCTGCCCCTCACCAGCCCCGCAAGGGGGCTGGTTTCACCCCGGGGTATTTCGGTCAAGATGAAGGGTTTGGGCGATGAGCCGGGGAGAAGCGTATGGGGGATGACGGGCCGAACCTGAAGCGCGCCTATGCGTTGCGCAGCCCGGAGGAATGCCTGCGGCTCTATGCCAACTGGGCGGGGAGCTATGACGCGGAGTTCGCCGAGGCGCAGGGGTATGTGTTGCCCGCGCAGGTCGCAGAGGCGTTCGTGGCGGCGGAGGCCCCGGCGGGCGCGGTGCTGGATGTGGGCGCAGGCACCGGGCTGGTGGCGCAGGCGCTCCGGGGGTGCGGGTTTGCGGGAGCCATCGACGGGCTGGACATCTCGGCCGAGATGCTGGCCGTCGCCCGCGCGAAGGGGGTCTATCGCGCCCTGCGGGTGGCGGATGTGACGCAGCCCCTGCCTGCGGGCTGCGGGCCCTATGCCGGGATCGTCAGTGCGGGCACCTTCACCCATGGCCATGTCGGCCCCGAAGGCTTGCCGCCGCTCCTTGACGTGGCCGCGCCCGGAGCGGTGATGGTGCTGTCGGTGAACCTGGGCGTGTGGGAGGCGAAGGGGTTTCCGGCGGCGCTGGAAGCCTTGGCGGCGCGGATCGCGGAGGTCGCGCATCTGGACGTGCCGATCTATGGCGCGACGGACGGGGGTGACGGCGGCACTGCGCGCCTGCTGCGAGTGCGGGTGCGGTGACGGCAGGTCGCGTGCACTGCATCGGCGCGGCGCATTGGGATGTGCTTGGCACGGTCCCCGGCGCGGTGCGGCGGGGTGATGACCTGCCCGGGCGGGTGCGACGCGTGCCCGGCGGGGTGGCGCTGAACGTGGCGCGCTGGCTGGCTGCCGAGGGGCTGGCGCCGTCGCTTCTGGCGGCGGTGGGCGACGATGCGGCGGGCGCGGAGCTGCTGGCGGCGGCGGAGGCGACCGGGATCTCCTGCGCCGACGTGCTCAAGGTTCCGGGGCAGGCGACGGGGACCTATATCGCGATCGAGGCGGCCACGGGGCTGGTGGCGGCGGTGGCCGACACAGGCGTCATGACAGTGGCGGGGGTCGGTGTCCTGTCGCCGCTACAGTGGGGCGACTCGGTTGCCTGCGCCGTGCTCGACGGCAATCTGGCGTCCGAGGTGCTGGCGGCGGCGGTCGCGGCGCTGGAGGGCGCCGAGCTCTGCGTGGTCGGGGTCTCGCCCGCCAAGGCGGCGCGGTTGCGCTCGGTGCTGGGCCATCCGCGCGTGACGCTGTATCTCAACCGTGCCGAGGCGGCAGCGCTCTGCGGCGTGCGTTTCCGCGCGGCGCACACGGCGGCACGGACGTTGTGCGGCATGGGCGCCGCCGGGGCGCTGGTGAGCGACGGGGCGCGGGCGGCGGCCTGGGCGGATGTGGACGGCTGCATCACCGCCATGCCCCCATCGGTGCGCGTGGCGCGGGTCACCGGCGCGGGCGACCGGCTGCTGTCGGCGCATCTGGCGGCGCGGCTGCGGGGGCTGGACGCGGCGGCGGCGTTGGACCATGCCTTGCAACGCGCTGCGGCGCATATCAGTTCGGAGGAGACGCCATGCGCGCCCTGACCCATGGCTCTGAAGTCGCCGAAGCGCGCGCCTCCGGCGCGCCGCTGGTGGCGCTGGAGTCGACCATCATCACACACGGCATGCCCTGGCCGCAGAACCTGGAAACCGCGCGGGCGGTCGAGGTCGAAGTCCGCGCGGCGGGCGCGGTGCCAGCGACCATCGCGGTGATGGACGGGGCGATCCGCATCGGGCTGGACGCGCCGGATCTGGAGCGGCTGGCGCGCGCCGAGGGGGTGATGAAGCTCAGCCGCGCCGATCTGGCCGTGTGCCTGGCGCAGGGGCGGATGGGCGCGACCACCGTGGCCGCGACGATGATCTGCGCGCATCTGGCCGGGATCGCTGTCTTTGCCACCGGCGGGATTGGCGGGGTGCACCGGGGCGCCGAAACCAGTTTCGACATCTCCGCCGACCTGCAGGAACTCGCACGCACCCCGGTCACGGTCGTGGCGGCGGGGGCCAAGGCGGTCCTGGACCTGCCGAAGACGCTGGAGGTGCTGGAGACCCTGGGCGTTCCGGTGATTGCCTACGGGCAGGACAGGCTTCCGGCCTTCTGGTCGCGCGACAGCGGGTTGGCCGCGCCGCTGCGTCTGGACAGCGCCGCGGATATTGCCCGCGCCCACCGGATGCGCGCGGCGCTGGGGCTTGCGGGCGGGCAACTGGTGGCCAACCCCATCCCCGCCGAAGCCGAGATTCCGGCGGAAGCGCTGGCCCCGCTCATCGCGCAGGCGCAACAAGAAGCCGAAGCGGGAGGCATTGCGGCCAAGGCCGTGACGCCTTATCTGCTGGATCGCATCTTCGCGCTGACCGAGGGCCGGTCGCTCTCCGCCAACATCGCGCTGGTGCGCAACAACGCGCGGCTGGCCGCGGCCGTCGCCATTGCCCTGCAGGACAACTCCGCAACGTGAGCCGCAACCTGACCGAGACAGCATGACCGACCCGGACGATCCCCAGAAACGCAGCCTGATCGGACGGGTGCGCAACAACTTCCTGACCGGGCTGGCGGTGATCGCGCCCGCCGTGCTGACCATCTGGGTGGTCTGGACCGCGATCAACTGGATCGACAGCCTGGTGCTGCCCTTCATCCCCCGCGCCTATCGCCCCGAGACGCTGCTGGGCTGGGACATCCCGGGCGTCGGCGTGGTGCTGTTCCTGATCTTTGCGGTGGTGGTGGGGGCCTTTGCCAAGGGGCTGATCGGGCGCAGCCTGATCCATTGGGGCGAACGCATCGTCGAGCGAATGCCGGTGGTCCGCTCGATCTACAACGCCGTGAAGCAGATCGCCGACACGGTGCTGGCGCGCAGCCAGCCGACCTTCGACCGCGCCTGCCTGGTGGAGTACCCGCGCAAGGGCATCTGGGCGGTGGCCTTCATCTCGGCCCGCACGCGGGGCGAGGTCAGCGACAAGCTGGGCGCGAACGGCGAGATGATCAGCGTCTTCCTGCCGACCACGCCGAACCCGACCTCGGGGTTCCTGCTCTTCGTGCCGCGCGCGGACGTGCAGGAACTGGACATGACGGTCGAGGACGCGATCAAGCTGGTGATTTCGGCCGGGTTGGTCTACCCCGACGGTAAGGTGGCGCGCCGACCACGCTGAGCGGGCGCTTTTCGAGCACTCGACCACCTGCTCCGCTGTTGGAGGCGCGCGGCGTGCGCACCAGGCAGCGCTTGCCACCTGCCGCCCCGCCGAGGATGATGACCGCGCACCAAATTGATCGGGAGAACTCCATGCGTGCCGCCGTCCTGCGCGAATACCGCGCGCCGCTGAGCCTGGAAACCGTGCCGGACCCGGAGTGCCCACCCGATGGGGTGGTGCTGAAGGTGCTGGCCTGCGGCATCTGTCGGTCCGACTGGCACGGCTGGAGCGGCGAGCATCCGCGCGTGAAACCCGGCCAGATCCAGGGCCATGAATACTGCGGCGAGGTGGTGGCGGCCGGGCCTGACGCGGGCTGGAAGCCCGGCGCGCGGCTGATCGCGCCCTTCATCCTGTCCTGCGGCACCTGCCCCGCCTGCCGGTCCGGAGCTTCGACCATCTGCGCCGACCAGCGCCTGCCGGGCTTCGTGGAGCCCGGCGCCTTTGCCGAATTCGTCGCCGTGCCCCGCGCGCACAACCTGGCCGCGCTGCCCGAAGGCATGGCGCCCGCGCTTGCGGCCGGGCTGGGCTGCCGGGTCACCACCGTCTGGCACGCGCTCACCGACCGCGCGGCACTGGCGCCGGGAGAGTGGCTGGCGGTGCACGGGACCGGGGGCATCGGGCTTTCGGCGCTGCTCCTGGGCCGGGCAATGGGGGCGCGGGTGGTGGCGGTGGATGTGGTGGCCGAAAAGCTGGAGCACGCCCGCGCGCTGGGCGCCGAGGCGGTGGTGGACGCCCGCGACGGGGCCGTGGCCGAGGCGATCCTCGATATCACCGGCGGCGGCGCCCATGTCTCGGTCGAGGCGCTGGGTATCGAAGCCACCACCAATGCCTCGATCGAGTGTCTGCGCCCGTTGGGGCGGCATGTGCAGATCGGCATGCCGGTGGGCCACACCGCGCATATGCGGATCAACATGAACGCGGTCTACATGAAGAACCTGGCGCTTTATGGCACGCGCGGGATGCCGGGGTGGAAATACCCCTCGCTGCTGGGGCTGATCGACAGCGGACGGGTGGACCTGTCGCCGCTGATCGCGCGCGAGGTGGCGCTGTCGGATGCCAGCGCCGAGCTTGCGGCCTTTGACGGTCCCACCCCGCCCGGTGTGGCCGTCATCACGGATTTCACAAACTGAATCGCCGGTGCGCATAGCGCACCGGCGATGAGAGCGTGACCGGGACGGGTGGGCAATGGTGCGCCCTCAGCGCTCGATGGTCACCCGCGCCATTGCGTCCGGCGTGCCTTGCACTGCCCCGTTGGGGCCGGTGCCACGCTTGATGGCGTCCAGCACCTCGATCCCGTCGATGATCTGGCCCAGCGCGGTGTATTCCCGGTTCAGATGCGGGGCCGCGGCGAACATCAGAAAGAACTGGCTGTTGGCGCTGTCGGGGTGCTGGCTGCGGGCCATGCCCATGACCCCGCGCTCGAACGGCAGGTCCGAGAACTCGGCCGGAAGGTTCGGCAGGTCCGACCCGCCGGTGCCCGCGCGGCGCAGATCGCCCCCGACCTGCCCATGCTGCACATCGCCGGTCTGGGCCATGAACCCGTCGATCACCCGGTGAAACACAACCCCGTCATAATCACCGCGCTCGGCCAGCGTGACCACGCGCTCCACATGCTCGGGCGCCACATCGGCGCGCAACTGGATGCGGATGGTGCCTTCGGCCTCGCCTGCGACCTCGATCGCCATGACCGGGCCTTCGCCCGCGATGACCGGCTCATACGGTCCGGGATCCGAGGCGCGGGTCGCGTTGACGTAATACCCGCCCAGCACCGCAAGACCGAGGACAAACAGGCCTGCAACTATCAGACGATCACGCATCGGCGGCCACCTTCACACTGACCATGGTGTCGGGCTCGGCGGGCGGCTCGCCGCGGGTGATGGCGTCCACGTGCTCCATCCCACCGATCACACGACCATAGACGGTGTACTGCCGGTTCAGGAAGTGGTTGTCGGAAAAGTTGATGAAGAACTGGCTGTTGGCGCTGTCGGGGTTCTGGCTGCGCGCCGCGCCCAGGGTGCCGCGGTCATGGGGCACACCGGAAAACTCCGCCGGAAGGTTCGGCTTGTCGGACCCTCCGGTGCCCGCACGGCGCAGGTCGCCCCCGGCTTTTCCGTGCTGCACATCGCCGGTCTGGGCCATGAAGCCGTCGATCACGCGGTGGAACACCACCCCGTCATAGGCTCCGGCGCGGGCCAGGTCCTTCATCCGTTCGCAGTGCTTCGGCGCGATATCGGGCAAGAGTTCGATGGTCACGGTGCCCGATTTCAGCTCCATCAGGATGGTGTTTTCGGGGTCCTTGATCTCGGCCATGGGGCCTCTCCTCATGCGATGTGTGTTGGCCGCCGTTATAACAGGGCGCAGGCCGCTTGAAAGGCCCGATCACAGGGGCGTGTCGGGGGAGTGGGGAGGGCGTGTCAGAGCTGCCCGGCCCGGCGGCGCAGATCCTGCAGAACGAACAGCCGAAGCGCCGAGGCAAGGCCGATGTCCCCCCGGCCCGCGTCGACCTCGGCCGCCAGCGCGTTCAGCGCCTGCCCGCGCGCGGCGGCGATGCGGCGGAACTCGTCCCAGAACTCGGGTTCCAGCGACACGCTGGTGCGGTGCCCGCGCAGGGTCAGCGAATGCTTGACCGGGCGCGTACTCATTCGGGCGCGTCCGCGCGCCGGTGATGGTCGAGGTGGCGGCGCGCCTTGTCATCGCGAGCATCGTCCAGCGCACGCGCGGCCTTGCTGCGCCCGTGCTTCGCGGCTTTGGCGTCGGCCTCGGCCTTCTTGCGGGCGCGGTTGCGGGCCTTGCGGGCCTGCCGCAGGTTGATGGTCTGCGTCATGGGATTACTCCTTGCCCGCCACTGTGCCGCCGCGCGCGCGACGGAGCAAGCCCCGCGCACTCCCCCTTGCGCGGGCGCGCCCTGCCGCTTACCTATCGGGTGTCCCGCAAGGGACTATGGACATAAACGCGCCCGTAATAAGCGGATCGGACCCGGGGGCGGTACCCGGCGGCTCCACCAGACACCCGGTCATTGGCGGGACAGGGGGCCGAAACAGGATCGACGAACGTGTAAAGGGGTTTGCTTTGTCCCGGTGAGCGACCACCGTTATCGGTGCATAAAGTACAGTTGCCAATGACAACCGTGCTCCGGTCGCAGTTGCAGCGTAAGCTGTCACAAGACCGAAACCTAAGCCCTTGCGCCTAGCCGCGTAAGGCGGGGTTCGCAGGCACCTGGCAACAGAAGCCTGCACTACCTCTCTCAGATCATCGAACCGATTGCAGGAGCGCCCGCTCGGCGTGCCCCTCCCACCCGCCCCGGCACGCCTCGCGGGCGCTGTCCGGCGCCGGGGCGCCGGACGGCCATGTGGTCAGCCGTTCAACCCTGGCAGACCGGCAGGCTGCGGGTGAAGGCGGCGATCTCGCCCCGTTTCGAGGCATTGCGCATCGGCGGCCAGTCGCGGGCCACGCCGCCCCAGGCGCCGGACGATCCGGTCACCACACCATCGCGTGCCACCGCCGCCGCCGCGATCCGCGCCGCGCAGCGCAGGTTCGTTGCCCCGTCATAAAGCCCGCGCGGACCGGAGGTGTCGCACCGGTGGTGCCGCGCCGTGGCCGGGGAAATCTGCAGCAGCCCCTGGTAGCGCCCGCCCGCGCCTGCCGCCTCGGGCCGCCAGTGGCTTTCGTAGCGCGCGAGACCCGAGAACAGCGCCGTCCAGAAGGCCTTGCGCGACTCGGAATCGGCCTCGGCATAGCCGGGGCAGAAGGTGTCGATATCGCGCGGCACGGTGCGGATCAGGGCGCGCGCCTCGGTCGCCAGTGCGTCGAACTTGGCGGCGGTCCAGATCTCCGCCTCGGGGCGGTGGTCCCAGCGGGTGCTGAATTCGGGCTCGGGCTCCGCCTCGGGGGCGCTGAGCGCGCAGGCCGATGGCAGCATGACGGCAACCGCCAGCGCAACGCCGCGAAGGGCACGGGAAAGGGTCATGGGGCTCTCATGTGGTGACACCGCCCTTGAGCGTGGCGGCCACGACCCGATGCGCCGATCCCGCCGCCCATGCAATATGCCGCATTGCAGCACGGTCGGGCATCGGCGGTCGCTTGCCGATTTTCGCCCCCGTCGCGCGCGAAAAGCGGTTTTCCTTGGCCCGCGCCATGCACTATGACCACAGCAGGACCGTCACAGGGGGCATTGCCAATGCTGGATCTGAGCTTCGAATCGCCGAAAGCCAAGGTGATCGCCGGGGCCACGGGTGACTGGGAACTGGTGATCGGCATGGAAATCCACGCCCAGGTCGCCACCCGCGCCAAGCTTTTTTCCGCCGCCTCCACCGAATTCGGGGCCGAGCCAAACAGCAACGTCAGCTTCGTCGATGCGGCGATGCCGGGGATGCTGCCCGTGGTCAACGAGTTCTGTATCGAACAGGCGGTGCGCACCGGGCTGGGGCTGAAGGCACGGATCAACCTGGTCAGCGCGTTTGACCGCAAGAACTACTTCTACCCCGACCTGCCGCAGGGCTATCAGATCAGCCAGCTTTACCACCCGCTGGTGGGCGAGGGCGAGGTTCTGGTGGACATGGGCCCCGGCGTCGCCCGCAAGGTGCGGATCGAGCGTATTCATGTCGAGCAGGACGCGGGCAAATCGATCCATGACATGGACCCGAACATGTCCTTCGTGGACCTCAACCGCACCGGCGTGGCGCTGATGGAGATCGTCTCGCGCCCCGATATCCGCGGACCGGAGGAAGCGGCCGCCTATGTCACCAAGCTGCGCCAGATCCTGCGCTATCTGGGCACCTGTGATGGGAACATGCAGAACGGCAACCTGCGGGCTGATGTGAATGTCAGCGTCTGCCGCCCCGGCGACTATGAACGCTACCAGGAAACCCAGGATTTCGCCCATCTGGGCACGCGCTGCGAGATCAAGAACATGAACTCCATGCGCTTCATTCAGCAAGCCATCGAGTACGAAGCCCGGCGCCAGATCGCCATTCTGGAAGACGGCGGCGCGGTGGTGCAGGAGACGCGGCTGTTTGACCCGGACAAGGGCGAGACCCGGTCCATGCGCTCCAAGGAAGAGGCGCATGACTACCGCTACTTCCCCTGCCCCGACCTGCTTCCGCTGGAGATCGAACAGGACTGGGTGGACGGGATCGAAGCTTCGCTGCCGGAACTGCCGGACGCCAAGAAGGCGCGCTTCATGGCCGATTTCGGCCTGACCGATTACGACGCCTCGGTGCTGACCGCCGAGGTCGCCAACGCCGCCTATTTCGAGGCCGTGGCCGCCGAGGCCGGGGACGGCAAGCTGGCCGCGAACTGGGTCATCAACGAGCTTTTCGGGCGGCTGAAGAAGGAAGGCCACGACATCACCG
>SKMI01000251.1 GCA_007121115.1 Paracoccaceae bacterium
CCGTGGCCGCGCCCAGCCCCGAAGCGCCCCCGGTCACGATCACCGCACTGTCTGACACTTTCATCGGCTTCCCCCTTTCGCCTGGCCGTCTGCATGGCGCAGGCGGCCTGGAATTGAACAACTGTTCAGCTTATGGCGCAAGCGACGGCGCTGTTCAATTCCTTCCGCGTCACGGCTCCCGTCAAGGGGCACTCCCGCCCGGCCCGGCGCCCCGCAGGCGGGGGCCTGGCCGGTTGGGCCAGGCCCCACGGGCAAGCCCGCGGGGCGGGAGGGGCGCTGCCCCTCTGGCGCCTGACGGCGCCATTCACCCCGGAGTATTTCGGGGCAAGATGAAGCAGGAGCGGCGCGGGGGTATCGATGCATCGCGCGGCCCGGCGGCACGGGGCGATGGAGACGGGGCGATCAAGATTGGGCGTTGCGCGGGCGCGTGCCCTTGGCGCAGGGCGCGTTGCGGATTACCTCATGGGTACCTCGGGGTGCCCGCTAAGGGCTGAGACGTGGAGAATGCTCCACGAACCCGTTGAACCTGAACCGGTTAGGACCGGCGGAGGGAAGGTGACGGGGAATGCCTCCACTTTGCTCCGCCTGTTGCAAATGGAGGAAAACCATGAAGACCCCCACACTTGCTGCAGGATTGCTGATCACCACCGCGCTGGGCGCGGCGGCCGAAACGCGGCAGTTGACGATCCATGCCTACGACAGCTTCGCGAACAACGCCGGGCCCGGCATTGCCGAAGGCTTCGCCGAAGTCTGCGATTGCGAGATCGAGATCATCGGCGTCGGTTCCTCGGGCGATGTGTTGCCCGGGCTGATTGCGGCCGCGCCCGGGGACCGGCCCGATCTGGTGCTGGGCATCGACACCAACAACCTGGCCGCGGCGCGCGACAGCGGACTGTTCGCACCACTCGGGCGCGCGCTGCCGCCGCTCGACATGCCCATCGCCTGGGACGATCCGCAGTTCCTGCCCTACAACTGGGGGCATTATGCCTTCATCTATGACGGCGAGACGGTGCAGACACCGCCTGCGAGCTTCGAGGACCTCATCGCCTCGGACCTGCGGGTGGTGATCCAGGACCCGCAAAGCTCCACCACAGGGCTGGGGCTCCTGATGTGGGTCGAGGCGGCCTTTGGCGATGGGGCCGGAGACGTCTGGCAGGCGCTGGCGGCGCGCGATGAAACGCAGGTGGTGCCCCGCTGGGCCGATGCTTATCACCCGATTTTCCGCGCAGGCGATGCCGATGCGGTGCTGAGCTATGCAACCTCGCCCGCCTATCACGTCATCATGGAGGACGAGGACGGGCCGCGCGCCGCGCGCTTCGACGAGGGGCATTATGTGCGCATCGAGGTGGCCGGGCTGCTGGCGGATGCGTCCGAGCCGGACCTGGCGCGGGCGTTTCTGGACTTCATGTTCACCGATGCCTTCCAGTCGGTGATCCCGACGACGCGCTGGCTCTACCCGGTGGTGACCCCGGCGGAAGGGCTGCCCGAGGCCTTTGGCGATCTGATCGACCCGGGCGCGGCGCTGCTGTTTCCCGCCGAGGAGGCTGCGGCGCGGCGCGAGGCCGCGCTGGAGCGCTGGCGGGCGGCGTTCGGGGAGTGAGCCGAAGCTTTGCAGGCGCCCCTTGCCGGTGGGGCGCCTGCGTGTTACCTCCCACCAACCTCGGGGTGCCCGGACAGGGCTGAGATGCGCGACACGCGCGAACCCGTCGAACCTGAACCGGTTAGGACCGGCGGAGGGAAGGATGCCTGCAAGACACCGCAGCCCCCGTCCCGTCCGTCCATCAATGGAGGACCGACATGCGACCCTATCTGATTTCCACCACCGCGGCGCTGGCGCTCACCGGTGTGGCGGCGGCGGCCGAGACCCCTGTGCTGACCGTCTACACCTATGACAGCTTCGTATCGGACTGGGGACCCGGCCCGGCGGTGCGCGAGGCATTCGAAGCTGTCTGCGACTGCGAACTGGACCTCGTGGGCACCGGCGACGGGGCGGCGCTGCTGGCGCGGCTGCAACTGGAAGGCGCGCGCACGCCCGCCGATGTGGTGCTGGGGCTGGACACCAACCTGACCGCGCGGGCCGCCGAGACGGGATTGTTCGCGCCGCACGGGATCGAGGCCGAATTCGATCTGCCGGTGGCCTGGGAGGACGGTCTGTTCCTGCCCTTCGACTGGGGGTATTTCGCCTTCGTGCATGACCGGGAACAGGTCCCGGAGCCGCCGCGCAGCTTCGCGGAGCTGATCGCCTCGGACCTGAGCATCGCGATTCAGGACCCGCGGTCATCGACCCCCGGGCTGGGGCTCTTGATGTGGGTGAAGGCAGCCTTCGGCGATGAGGCGCCCACGATCTGGGAAGGGCTGGCGCCACGGGTGCTGACGGTGACGCGCGGATGGTCGGAAAGCTACGGGCTGTTCACCTCGGGCGAGGTGGACATGGTGCTGAGTTACACCACCTCGCCCGCCTATCACCTGATCGCCGAAGGCGATGACAGCGTGGCCGCCGCAGCCTTCGAAGAGGGCCATTACCTGCAGGTCGAGGTTGCGGGGAAACTGGAAGGCAGCGACCAGCCGGAGCTGGCGCGGGACTTCCTGGAATTCATGATCTCGGACGCGTTTCAGGAGATCATTCCCACCACCAACTGGATGTATCCGGCGGTGGTCCCCGAGGCGGGCCTGCCCGAGGGGTTCGAAACGCTGATCGAACCCGAGCGCGCGCTGCTGTTTGCGCCCGAGGAAGCCGCAGACCTGCGCGATGACGCGCTGGCCGAATGGCTGGCCGCGTTGTCGCAGTGAACCCCGCAGCGCTTCGGGGTGACCGGGGCCTCCCGCCGGACGATGGAGGGCTCCCGCCCGGCGGGCGCGGATGGGAGATCCGCGCCCGCCGGTTGGGCCG
>SKMI01000310.1 GCA_007121115.1 Paracoccaceae bacterium
CATGGGTGGGTGGGCGGGGCGCTGAGGGCGCGCTTCTTCGGACGTGTCACATGCGCTGTCATCCCGAGACTGGGTCCGGCGCATGCCCATGTCCGTGACTGTGGCCTTGTCTATGATCGTGACTGTGCTCATGCCCGTGACTGTGCCCGTGCGCGTGCCCCATGGTGCGCCCGTGGCCATAGGCGCCGCCCTCGGGGGTGAAGGGCAGTTGCGCGCGGGTGATGGTGGCCCCCAGCCCCTGAAGCATCCGCTCCAGCACGTGATCCTCGCGGATGATCAGCCGCCCGTGTTCGATCTGGCATGGCGTGTGGCGATTGCCGATATGCCAGGCCAGACGCGGCAGATCGCCGGTGATCACCAGCACCGATTCCTCGGCCGGACGGATCCGGATGCAGCGCCCGTCCTCCAGTTCGAACCCCCAGTAGGCATCGAGGTTGGTGACCTCGGGCAGATCGACCATGAACCCTGCGCCCTGCGCCGTCACCAGCCGCTTGCGGCGGATCAGCCGCGCGTCATAGTCCAGCACCACCTCGGCGTGGCAGTTTCCGGGCGCCTCGGGCAGAAGCCGTGCGGCTGGGGGCAGGTCGGTCATGCGGAACCTTTCGGAATCAGATCGCTATAGACATGGGCGGGCAGCGTGGCCCGGTTCAGCCCCATGGAGCGCAAGGCGCCATCGGGCAATGCGTCCAGCCGCGCCAGCGCGGCTTCCCGGGCACGGCGGTCATGGGCCAGGTTGAAGCCCATGCCCAGCTCGGTCAGAAAGCAGTCCAGCGCGGCGGATTGCGCCGGGCTGAGCGGGGAGTTTACGGGACGAAGTCGCATCGGCATCTCCATCAGGCAGGTCATCCCCTCCCTGATACAGATATAACATGAACCGCCCCGCGTCTGACCCCGCGCGCCAATCACGATTTGCTGCGGTGCAGAAAGATCACGTGTGGCCGTGTGCTGGTTCATCGCGCGGCCCCTCAGAACAGGAAATACCGCTGCGCCAGCGGCAACTCGCGCGCCGGTTCGCAGGTCAGCAGCACGCCATCGGCGCGCACCTCGTAGGTCTCGGGGTCGACCTCGATCTGCGGGGTGGCGTCATTGAGCTTCATGTCGGATTTCTGCACGCCCCGGCAGCCCGCCACCGCCAGCGTGTCCTTGGCCAGCCCCAGCGCATGGGCGATGCCGTCGTCCTGCGCGGCCTGGCTGACGAATGTCACCGCGTTGCGCTCGACCGACCGGCCGAACGCGCCGAACATGGGGCGCGAATGCATCGGCTGCGGCGTCGGGATCGAGGCGTTGGGGTCCCCCATCTGCGCCACCACGATGGCCCCGCCGATCAGCACCATCTCGGGCTTGGCGCCGAAGAACGCGGGCGACCAGAGGCACAGATCCGCGCGCTTGCCGACCTCCACGCTGCCGATTTGCGCCGAAATCCCGTGCACGATGGCCGGGTTGATGGTGTATTTCGCCACATAGCGGCGCACGCGCAGGTTGTCGTTGGCGCCCTGTTCGCCGCACAGCCGCCCGCGCTGGAGCTTCATCTTGTGCGCGGTCTGCCAGGTGCGGGTGATGACCTCGCCCACGCGCCCCATGGCCTGACTGTCCGAGGCCATGACCGAAAACGCGCCCATGTCGTGCAGGATATCCTCGGCGGCGATGGTCTCGCGCCGGATGCGGCTTTCGGCGAAGGCCACATCCTCGGGCACCTTGCGGTCCAGGTGATGGCAGACCATCAGCATGTCGAGGTGTTCCTCGATCGTGTTCACGGTGTAGGGCATGGTCGGGTTGGTGGAACTGGGCAGGATGTTCTGGCTGCTCACCACCTTTATGATGTCGGGCGCGTGCCCGCCGCCCGCGCCTTCGGTGTGAAACGCATGGATGGTGCGCCCGCCGATGGCCTTGAGCGTGTTCTCCACGAAACCCGATTCGTTGAGCGTGTCGGTGTGGATCATCACCTGGGTGTCCGTCGCCTCGGCCACGGACAGACAGCAGTCGATGGCCGCCGGGGTGGTGCCCCAATCCTCGTGCAGTTTCAGCGCGCAGGCCCCGGCGGCGATCTGTTCGTGCAGCGCGTCGGGGAGCGAGGCATTGCCCTTGCCAGCAAAGGCCAGGTTCATCGCGAAGGCATCGGCGGCCTGCAGCATCCGCCCGATGTGCCAGGGCCCTGGCGTGCAGGTGGTGGCCAGCGTGCCATGCGCGGGGCCGGTGCCGCCGCCCAGCATGGTGGTCAGCCCCGAATGCAGCGCGTCATCGATCTGCTGCGGGCAGATGAAGTGGATATGCGCGTCGAAGCCGCCAGCAGTGAGGATCCTGCCCTCCGCGGCGATGATCTCGGTCCCCGGGCCGATGATGACATCGACGCCGGGTTGCGTGTCGGGGTTGCCGGCCTTGCCGATCTTTTGGATGCGCCCGTCGCGCAAGCCGACATCGGCCTTGAAGATGCCCGTATGGTCCACGATCAGCGCGTTGGTGATGACCGTGTCCATGGCGCCGCCCGCGCGGGTGATCTGGCTCTGGCCCATGCCGTCGCGGATCACCTTGCCGCCGCCGAACTTGACCTCTTCGCCATAGCCGCCGCGCTCGGCGATCAGGTCGCGCTCCACCTCAATGATCAGGTCGGTGTCGCCCAGACGCACCTTGTCTCCGGTGGTGGGTCCGAACATGTCGGCATAGGCGGCGCGGGAAATGCTGTTGGCCATGTCAGAGCGCCCCCATCACGTGCCCGTTGAACCCGTAGACCGTGCGTGCGCCACCAAACGGCACCAGCCGGACCTCGCGGCTCTGGCCGGGTTCGAACCTCACCGCCGTGCCTGCTGCAATGTCCAGCCGTTGGCCGCGCGCGGCGGCGCGGTCGAAGTCCAGCCCCGGGTTGGTTTCGGCGAAATGGTAGTGGCTGCCCACC
>SKMI01000263.1 GCA_007121115.1 Paracoccaceae bacterium
CTGCCGCTGGCGGCGGCCTGCGGCTTCCGCCCGGCCCATGCCCCCGGCGGCCCCGGCGCGGCCCTGCGCGGACAGGTGCGCGCCGATGACCCGGTCAGCGTACGCGATTTCGCCTTTGTTGCCGCACTGGAGGACCGGCTGGGCCGCCCGCAGCAGGTGCGTTATGCGCTGGCCTATGACATCGCCGTCGATGAACGCGGCGGCGCGCGGGTGCGCGATGTGGGCGACACGCGGTTTCAGGTCTTCGGGCAGGTGACATTCACCCTGACCGACACCGCCACGGGCGAAGACCTCGCCACCGGCACGGTGCAGAATTTCACCGCCTATTCCGCCACCTCGACCCAGATGGCGACCCGGATCGCCCAACAGGATGCCGAGCGGCGGCTGATGGCGATTCTGGCCGATCAGGTGGTCGCGCGCCTGCTGACCACGCTGCCGGAGCCGACCGACGCATGAAGATGCAGGCGCGCGAGCTGGCGCGCTATGCCGCGCGCCCGGATGCGGGCCATGCGGGCGTGCTGTTGTTCGGCCCGGACGCCATGCGCGTGGCGCTGAAACGGCAGGAACTGGTCAAGGGGCTGATCGGCCCGGCGGGCGAGGCCGAGATGCGCCTGACCCTGTTGCAAGGCGCCGACCTGCGCGGCGACCCGGCGGCGCTGCTGGATGCGGTCAAGGCGCAAGGCTTCTTTCCCGGCCCGCGCGCGGTGCTGATCGAGGATGCCACCGACTCACTGGCCGAGCCACTGTCCGCGACCCTCAAGGACTGGACCCCCGAGGACGCGCGGCTGGTGGTTACCGCCGGGAACCTCAAGCCCGCCTCGAAACTCCGCAAGCTTTTCGAAGGCGCGCGCAACGCCGCCGCCGTGGGCATCTACGACGACCCGCCCGGGCGCGACGAGATCGATGCCATGCTGCGCGAGGCAAACCTTGGCCAGATCGCGCCCGAGGCGATGGGCGATATACAGGCGCTTGCCCGCACGCTCGACCCCGGCGATTTCCGCCAGACGGTGGAGAAGCTGGCACTCTACAAGCTGGGCGACGAAACGCCGCTCACCCCCGATGACGTGACCGCCTGCGCGCCCATCAGCACCGAGGCCGGGCTCGATGCGCTGCTGGACCTGACCGCGCAAGGGCAGGCGGCGCGAATCGGCCCGGTGCTGCGGCGGCTGCAAGGGCAGGGGGTGGCGGCGGTCACCATCTGCATCGGGGCTGCGCGCCATTTCCGCACCCTGTTCGAAATCGCCAGCGACCCGGCAGGCTCGGACAGTGGCATGAAACGCCTGCGCCCGCCGCTCCACTGGAAGCGCCGCGATGCCGTGCAGGCGCAGCTTGGCCAGTGGTCGCGCGACCGGTTGGAGGAGGCGCAGGCGCTGCTGCTGGACACCGATCTGACCTTGCGTTCCGGGGCGGCGGTGCCCAGCATGGCAGTGATGGAGCGCACGCTGATCCGGCTGGCGATGCTCGCCCGGCGGGGCGGCGGGCGCAGATAGGGAGAGGCCGGATGTACACGGTCATCGGCAGGGCCAACAGCCGCGCCACGCGGGTTCTCTGGATGCTCGAGGAGCTTGGCCAGAGCTACGATCATGTGCCTGCCGCGCCGCAGTCACAAGGGGTGGTCAGCTTCAACCCGGCGGGCAAGGTGCCGGTGCTGATCGAGGATGGCACGCCGATCACCGATTCGACCGCGATCATCCAGTATCTGGCCGACAAGCACGGCGGGCTGACCTTTACTGCCGGCACGCTGGACCGGGCGCGGCAGGACAGCATGACCCAGTTTCTGCTGGACGAGTTCGACGCGGCCCTGTGGATGGCGGCACGGCACAGCTTTGTGTTGCCCGAGGAATTGCGCCAGTCGGCGGTCAAGGATTCGCTGAAATGGGAGTTTACCCGCAGCCAAACGACGCTGGTGCGCCGCATGGGCGAGGGGCCGTTCCTGATGGGCGCCGAGATGACGGTGCCCGACATCATCCTGACGCATTGCGGGATATGGGCGGGAATCGCGAAGTTTCCGATCTCGGAGCCACGGCTGGCGGATTATCTGGAAACCATGATGGCCCGGCCCGCGCTGCGCAAGGTGCTGGACCAGATGCCCTGAGTGCCGCGCGTACGTCACGGTAAACGGCACCTGCCGCGGGCCCGGCACCATGTCGGTCGGGCCCGTGACAGCGCGCCTCCCCCTCGCTCTCTCCCCGGGGCCGGGCGCGAACCTGCTCAAGGAATGCGCCGCGCCAGCAGGATTTAGCGGCCCTGCGCGGACCTGACCTTGACGCAAATCAATGTGTCTTGTCACCTTGACACTCATGTTGTGCACCATCGCGACAGGAGGATTCCCCGATGACCGAGACCGAAACGCCGCATGTGATCTGGTTTGACGATCTGGTGCGGACGGATGTGCCGCTGGTGGGTGGCAAGAACGCCTCGCTGGGCGAGATGGTGCAGAGCCTCGGCGACAAGGGCATCAGCGTCCCGCCGGGGTTTGCCACCTCGGCCCCGGCGTTTCGCGCCTTCATCGCGCATAACGACCTTCGCCCGGTCATCACCGACTGGATGCAGCGGCTCGACGACGGGCGCAGCACCCTGGCCGAGGCCGGCGCGGCGGTGCGCAAGGCGATCATCGCCGGGCACTGGCCCGAGGATCTGGCCGCCGCCATCCTGCAGGGCTATCGCGATCTGGGTGAGCGCACGGGCCATGCGGAGCCGTCGGTGGCGGTGCGGTCGTCAGCCACGGCCGAGGATCTGCCCGAGGCGAGTTTCGCGGGCCAGCAGGAGACCTATCTGAACGTGCGCGGCGAAAAGGCGCTCTTGTCCACCTGTCGGCGCTGCTATGCCTCGCTGTTTACCGACCGGGCGATCACCTATCGCCGGATCAACGGGTTCGACCACGATCAGGTGGCGCTTTCCATCGGCGTACAGATGATGGTGCGCGCCGATACCGGGGGCGCGGGGGTGATGTTCTCGCTCGATACAGAAACCGGGTTCGACAAGGTGGTGCTGATCAATGGCGCCTGGGGGCTGGGTGAAAACGTGGTGCAGGGGTCGGTCAGCCCGGACGAGTATCAGGTGTTCAAGCCGCTTCTGAAGGACCGCAGCCTGAAACCCATCGTCCACCGCACGCTGGGCGCCAAGGAACGCAAGATGATCTATGCGGGCGCGGAAGGGGGCGAGACCCGGAACGTGCCGACCTCGAAGGCCGAGCGCGGGCGGTTCGTGCTGTCCGAGGATGAGATCGTCGAACTGGCGCGCCAGGCCTGCACCATCGAGGATCATTACGGCTGCCCGATGGACATGGAATGGGCCCGCGATGGTGAGACCGGAGACCTGTATATCGTGCAGGCCCGGCCCGAAACGGTGCAGTCGCGCGCCGAGGCGGGCAAGATGCTCAGCTACACGGTGCACGAGCACGGCCCCGAGATCCTGCGCGGGCTCAGTGTCGGCGGCGCGGTGGTCAGCGCGCCGGTGTGCCTGATCGAAACCGTGGCCGATATCGACAAGTTCCGCGACGGGGCGATTCTGGTCACCACCATCACCGACCCGGACTGGGTGCCGATCATGAAGCGCGCGGCGGCAATTGTCACCGACAGCGGCGGGCGGACCTCGCACGCGGCGATCGTCAGCCGCGAGTTGGGGCTGCCAGCGATCGTGGGCTGCGGGAATGCAACCGAGTTGCTGCACGATGAACAGGTGGTCACCGTCTCCTGCGCCGAAGGCGACGAGGGGATCGTCTATGACGGCACCTCGGACTACTCGGTCGAGGAGATCGACCTCGGGAAAGCGCCGGAAACCCGCACGAAGATCATGCTGAACATGGCCAACCCGGCTGCCGCCTTCCGCTGGTGGCGCCTGCCCATTGAAGGCGTGGGGCTGGCGCGGATGGAGTTCGTGATCTCGAACGCGATCAAGGTGCACCCGCTGGCGCTGACCCGGTTCGAGCAGATCACCGACGAGGGGGTGCGCGAAGAGATCGAGGCGCTGACCCGCGGCTACCCGGACAAGCCCGCCTATTTCGTGGACAAGCTGGCCCGCGGGCTGGCGCGGATTGCCGCGGTGGCCTGGCCGAAGCCGGTGATCGTGCGGATGAGCGATTTCAAGACCAACGAATACGCGGGTCTGCTGGGAGGCAGTGGGTTCGAGCCGCATGAGGAAAACCCGATGATCGGCTTCCGCGGCGCCTCGCGCTACTACTCCCCGGATTATGCCGAAGGGTTCACGCTCGAATGCGAGGCGATTTCGCGGCTGCGGAACGAGATGGGGTTCACCAATGTGGTGGTGATGATCCCCTTCGTGCGCACGGTGGACGAGGCCGAGCGCGTGATGGAGGTGATGGCCCGGGCCGGGCTGGAGCGCGGGAAGGACGGGCTCGAGGTCTATGTGATGTGCGAGGTGCCGTCGAACGTGATCCTGGCCGAGGATTTCGCCGAACGGTTTGACGGGTTCAGCATCGGATCGAACGACCTGACGCAGCTGGTGCTGGGCGTGGATCGCGACTCGGGCAAGCTCGCGGGGCTGTTCCGCGAACGTGACCCGGCGGTGATGTGGATGATCCGGCATGTGATCGACGCGGCGGGCAAGGCCGGGGTGAAGGTGGGGCTCTGCGGGCAAGCGCCCAGCAACGATCCGGAATTCGCACGGCTGCTGGTGGAGGCGGGGATCGATTCGATCTCGGTGACGCCGGACAGTTTCCTGGCGGTGAAGGATCACGTGGCGGCGGCGGAGCGGGGGTAGAGGATCATCGCCCGGGTGGCCCCGGCGGCTGCGCCGACCGTGCCCACCCAGGCGATGCCCGATGGGGCGTCTGCCTGAGCGGGGTTACAAGAGCCCCTCGGACCGGAAGCTCAGTTCGCGTTCGCGGCCGATGATCAGATGGTCGTGCAGCGTGACGGACAGCATCTCGCCCGCCGCGCGGATGCGGTCGGTCATCTGAATGTCCGCCTGCGATGGCGTGGGGTCGCCCGAAGGGTGGTTGTGCACCAGAATCAGCGCCGAGGCGTTGAGCTCGAGGGCGCGTTTGAGCACCTCGCGCGGGTAGACGGGGACGTGATCGACCGTGCCGCGGGCCTGTTCCTCGTCGGCGATGAGCGTGTTCTTGCGGTCCAGAAACAGGACTCGGAACTGTTCGACATCGCGGTGCGCCATGGCCGTGTGGCAATAGTCCAGGAGCGCGTTCCAGGACGAGATCACGGGCCGGTCGATGACCCGCGCGCGGGCCAGCCGCGTGGCAGCGGCCTCGACCAGTTTCAGCTCCAGCACCACCGCGTCGCCCGCACCCTCGACCTCGCGCAGGCGGGCGGGGGGCGCGGTGATGACGCGGTTGAAATCGCCGAAGGTTTCGATCAGGCGCCGGGCCAGCGGTTTGACGTCCTGGCGCGGGATGGCGCGGAACAGAATCAGTTCCAGCAGTTCGTATTCGGGCACGGCCGCGGCCCCGCCGGTCATGAAGCGTTCGCGCAGCCGCTTGCGGTGATCGCGGATGTAGGAGGGCAGGCGGGGTTTGCTCTGGGCCGAAGGTTGCGGCGCGGGCGCAGCAACAGAATCGGTGCCCTTCGGCTCCGGCACGAAGAGCGGAAGCGCAGGTTCGGAAAGGGCGGCGCGCAGCTTCGGCATGCCCCGAGCCTTGCGCGGAAATGGTGAAGGAAGCGTTAAACGTGGCGACGGATCAGCGGATGACCTTGAGCAGCCGCCGGAACGACTCGGTGCCTGCCTTGCCCAGCCATTCGTAGACGGCCATTTCCGTGGTGACGATGCCCGCGCCCATGGCCTGCAAACGGTCGATGCAGGCGCGTTCACTCTCGGCAGTGCGCGAGGCGGTGGCGTCCGAGACCACGAAGACCTGCACGCCGTCCTCAATCAGGCTGGCGGCGGTCTGCATGACGCAGATATGCGCCTCCATCCCCGCGAGCACCGCCTGCCTGCGCCCCAGCGCCCGGAAGGCGGCGGCGAAACCGGCATCTTCCATGCAGGAGAAATGCAGCTTCGGCAGCACCTGGGCATCGCCCGCCGCGCTGGCTATTTCGGGCACGGTGTGGCCCAGACCCTTGGGGTATTGTTCGGTGAGCAGAACCGGCACGTCCATTTCCTGCGCAGCGGTCAGCAAGAGGCGCGTGTTGCGCAAGGTGCGCGCGGGGGCCTGCATGGCAGGCACCAGTCGTTCCTGCATGTCGATGACGATCAGCGCCGAGTCTGCGGCGCGGATCAGCATTGTCCGGCCCTCGGCGTGCTTTGGGATGGGGCAGTTTGCCATCGGCGCGCCGCTATGGCCTGTTGGTCCGGCGCCTTGGCTGTGCCCAGGCTTGTGACTGGCCGGGAGTCGGCGGGCCAAAGGTCCTGCTGTCGCGCGGTCGGTGTTCGGGTCAGGCGGGGCATATACGCTCTATTGGTCGAGTCCTCTGGTATGCCAGATACCATTTTGACCGCCCGCGTTCAAGCCGTGATGCTGGGTATCCGACGCCCAGTGCCAAGGCCCGGACCCTCTGGTTGAGCCGGGATGCCATGACGCCGCTGCGACCGACGCGGGGATTGAACGAATTGCAGGGGGGCGGCAATCGAAGCCCCGGCGCTGCGCATGGCAGGGCCGGGGTTTCAGCAGGCGACCGCAGTCAGGCGAGCGTGCGCTCGACCTCCTCGCGCTCGAAGATCTCGATCACGTCGCCTTGGCGGATATCCTCGTAATTCTCGAACGCCATGCCGCATTCCTGACCGGACTGGACTTCCTTGACCTCGTCCTTGAAGCGCTTGAGCGTCTTCAGCGTGCCTTCGTGGATCACCACATCCTCGCGCAGCAGGCGCACGCCGGCCGAGCGCCGCGCCATCCCTTCGGTGACCAGACAGCCCGCGACCTTGCCGACGCCCGAGACCTTGAAGACCTCGCGGATCTCGGCGTAGCCGATGTATTTCTCGCGGATCTCGTTCGACAGCAGCCCCGAGGCGGCCGCCTTGATGTCGTCGATCAGGTCGTAGATGATCGAATAGTAGCGCAGTTCGACGCCCTTCTGGTTGGCGCTATTCCGGGCGCTGGCGTTGGCGCGGACGTTGAAGCCCAGGATCGGCGCGCCCGAGGCTTCTGCCAGCCCCACATCCGAATCGGTGATGGCGCCGACACCCGAGTGCAGCACGCGCACGCGCACTTCCTCGTTGCCGACCTTTTCCAGTGCCTGGACGATCGCCTCGGCCGAACCCTGCACGTCGGCCTTGATCAGCACCGGCAGTTCGGCAACGTTCTCGTCGGCCTTGGCCTTGGCCATCAGCTGTTCCAGCGTGGTGGCGGCCCCTGCGGCGGCGCGCTTTTCCTTGGCCACGCTCTCGCGGTAGCTGGCGATTTCGCGCGCCTGCGCTTCGGTTTCGACCACGTTCAGCACGTCGCCTGCTTCCGGCGTGCCGTTCAGGCCCAGCACCTCGACCGGCACGGACGGCCCGGCCTCGTCCACGCGCTCGCCCTGATCGTTGATGAGCGCGCGCACCTTGCCCCATTGCTCGCCGACGACGAAGATATCGCCCTTCTTCAGCGTGCCGTGCTGGACCAGCACGGTGGCCACGGGGCCGCGGCCGATGTCCAGCTTCGCCTCGATCACGGCGCCCATGGCGGCGCGGTCGGGGTTGGCCTTCAACTCCAGGATCTCGGCCTGCAGCGCGATGGCTTCCAGAAGCTCGTCCAGCCCCTGTCCGGTCACGGCCGAGACTTCCACATCCTGCACATCGCCGGACATGGCCTCAACCACCACCTCGTGCTGCAGAAGCTCGGTGCGGACGCGGTTGGCATCGGCCTCGGGCTTGTCGCATTTGTTGATGGCGACGATCATCGGCACCTCGGCTGCCTTGGCGTGGTTGATGGCCTCGACCGTCTGCGGCATCACCGAATCGTCGGCAGCCACCACCAGCACCACGATATCGGTCACATTCGCCCCGCGCGCGCGCATCGAGGTGAAGGCGGCGTGGCCCGGCGTGTCCAGGAAGCTGAGCACCGCCCCGCTTTCGGTCGACACCTGATAGGCGCCGATGTGCTGGGTGATCCCGCCCGCTTCGCCCGAGACCACGTTGGCTTCGCGGATCTTGTCCAGAAGCGAGGTCTTGCCGTGGTCCACATGGCCCATGATGGTGATGATCGGCGGGCGAGGTTGCAGCGCCTCGGGCGCGTCCTCGACCTGCTCGATCACCTGTTCGACGTCCGAATCCGAGACCCGCACGACTTTGTGGCCGAATTCCTCGATCACCAGTTCGGCGGTGTCGGCGTCGATGGTCTGGTTCATGGTGGCCATGACGCCCATCTTCATCAGCGCCTTGACCACATCGGCCACGCGCTCGGCCATGCGGTTGGCGAGTTCCTGAACCACGATCGTTTCGGGCAGGCGCACCTCGCGGGTGACCTTTTCGCGCGGGGCGCTCTGACCCATGGCCTTCTGCCGCGCGCGCTCCTGCTTGCGCTTCATGGCCGCGAGCGAGCGCTGACGTCCGCCGGCATCGCCGGAAAGCGCCTCGTTCAGGGTCAGCTTGCCGGCGCGGCGGCCGCCTTCGCGCGGCTTGGACTTGCTGTCGCGGTCCTTGTCGCGGTCGGCCTTGCGCGAAGCCGGTTGCGGTGCCTGCGGACGCGCCCGCTCGGGGGCGGGCACCGGCTCGGCGGCCTTGGGGGTGGGGGCGGCTTCGGCGCGGGCGGCGGCTTCGGCGGCGCGCGCTTCTTCCTCTTCCTTGGCCTTGAGCGCGGCCTCGCGTTCGCGTTCCTCGCGCTCGCGGGCTTCCTGCTCCTCGCGGCGGCGCTGGCGCTCTTCCTCGCGTTCGCGCTCTTCGGCGTCGCGGCGTTCCTGTTCCTCGGTCTCGCGCGCCTTTGCGGCCTGCAGGGCCTTCAGGCGGCGCTCCATCTCGGCATCGGTGATCCCGGCGGGGCGCTTGGCGGGGTCGCTCTTGACCGCAGGCTTGCCCGTTGTGGCGGCGCCACCCTGCGCACCGGGCTTCGGCACCACAACGCGCTTGCGCTTGGTTTCCACCACCACCGACTTTGTGCGCCCGTGGCTGAAGCTCTGCTTCACCTGTCCGGGGCGCTTGCCGCCAAGGCCGAGGGTTTTCTTGCCGTCTGTATCGCTCATGCGTCCGTCTTTTCCTCTCCGGCGACCGATGCGCCGTTCTGCCCGCGCAGTGCCGCAAGCCTTGCGGCTTCCTCTACTACACGTGTCGTCAGTCCGCCAGCGCGAAGCGCGGAATGTATCACACGTTCACGACCGAATGCCAAACCCAATTCCGAGGCGCTCAGATGGCCGATGAACGCGCCGTCGCCCGGGGGCGGTTGCAGTTTCGTCTTGCCGCGCGTGGACCCGTCGGCGGCCTGCAGCAACACCGCCATATCGCCCCGCTGGGCCAGATCGCGGACCTTTTCGAAGCCCGCAACGGCCAATCCACCCTTCCGCGCAAGACTGAGTGTATCAAGAACGCGGCGGCGCAGCAAATCATCCACCAGTACCGGCAGATTCTCGGGCACCTGCACGTTCTGACGCGCGGCGCGGGCGAAGAGCTTGCGCTTGATCGCCCGATCCAGCGCAGCCCGCTCCGCGCTGACCCAGATGCCGCGCCCGGGAAGGCGGGCGTCCACATCCGGGGTCACGGTGCCATCCGGGGCGATGACAAAGCGGATCAGCGCCGCGCGCGGCCGCACGGCACCGGTCGCTATGCAGCGCCGTTCCGGCCCGGTCTCGCGGTCCTTGGTGCGTCCGCCCCGCGTCATGCTTTCTCCCGGTCGATGCGCGCCCGGATCAGGCGCGCACCTCGCTTTCTTCGGTTTCCAGCGCCTCGGTCTCCGCGGCGTCTTCGCCTTGGTCCTCGGCGTCCTCGAACTCGGTCGGATCGACCCAGCCCAGCAGCACCCGCGCAGTCATCACCAGATGCTGCGCCTCTTCCAGGCTCATGTCGAAGGGTTCCAGCAGGCCGTCATCCTTGACCCGCTCACCATCCACGGTGGTCCAGCCGCCCGCCAGTTCCCAGTCGGCGCAGGTGGCGAAATCCTCGAGCGTCTTGATCCCGTCCTTGGCCAGCACCTCGATCATCTGCGGGGTCAGGCCGTCGAAGCCGATCAGGCTGTCCTCGGCCCCCAGCGCGCGGGCGTTGTCCAGCGCGGCCTGGTTGATGGCCTCCAGCCGGTCGCGCGCGCGCGCCTGCAACTCCTCGGCGGTGTCCTCGTCGAAGCCGTCGATGGCCAGAAGCTCATCCTGATCGATATAGGCGACCTCCTCCAGCGCGGTGAAGCCTTCGGCGACCAGAAGCTGCGCCATCATCTCGTCGATATCCAGCGCCTCCATGAACAGCGCGCTGCGTTCGGCGAATTCGGCCTGGCGGCGGGCGCTTTCATCCGCTTCGGTCAGGATGTCGATGTCCAGCCCGGTCAACTGGCTGGCCAGTCGCACGTTCTGGCCGCGCCGACCGATGGCCAGCGAAAGCTGCTCGTCGGGGACCACCACCTCGATCTTGGCGGCTTCCTCGTCGATCACCACCTTGCTGACCTCGGCCGGTTGCAGCGCGTTGACCAGGAAGGTCGCCTGATCCTCGTTCCAGGGGATGATGTCGATCTTCTCGCCCTGCAATTCGTTCACCACGGCCTGCACGCGGCTGCCGCGCATGCCGACGCAGGCGCCCACCGGGTCGATGCCGCTGTCATAGCTGATCACCGCGATCTTGGCGCGGCTGCCCGGGTCGCGGGCCACGGCCTTGATCTCGATGATGCCGTCATAGATTTCCGGCACTTCCATCTTGAAGAGTTCGGCCATGAATTCCGGTGCCGTGCGCGACAGGAAGATCTGCGGCCCGCGCGTCTCGCGCCGCACATCCTTGATGTAGCAGCGGATGCGGTCGCCGTTGCGATAGGCCTCGCGGCCGATCTTCTCGTTGCGGCGCAGGATGCCCTCGCCGCGGCCGATGTCGACGATGA
>SKMI01000149.1 GCA_007121115.1 Paracoccaceae bacterium
GCTCATGCTGTGTGTCCCCCATATCCTGGCGCAATCGGAACGCAGGACGGCTGTAGATCAGCACAGGCAAACCGCGTCCGGCAACATGTGGCTTCTGATCCCTGAAAGCGCCCTGCATGACCCGGCTCACAGGGGCCAGACGATCAGCAGGATCGGAATGCTGATTGCAACCACCAGGATTTCCAGCGGCAGGCCCAACCGCCAGTAATCGCCGAACCGGAACCCCCCGGGGCCAAGGATCAGGGTTGCGTTCTGGTGCCCGATGGGTGTGAGAAACGCGCAGGAGGCCCCGATGGCCACGGCCATCAGAAAGCTGTCAGGGTTGACGCCCAGATTTGCCGCAATGCCGATGGCGATGGGGCACAGGACGGCGGCAGTGGCGGCATTGTTCATCAGATCCGAAAGGAACATTGTCTTGACCATGATCACACCAAGGGCCACGATGGCATTGCCCCGGGCGATGGCATCCACCATAAACCGGGCCAGAATGTCGGCGGCCCCCGTCGCCTCCATGGCGCCTGCAATCGGGATCAGCGCGGCCAGCAGCACGATGACGGGCCAGTCGATGGTCATGTAGATTTTGCGAAGCGGCACTGTGCGCAGCACCATCGTCGCCAGCACGCCCAGGGCAAAGGCCGCCGCCGCGGGCAAGAGCCCCGCAGTCACGATAGCGATCGCACCAAGCAGGATCGCTACCGAAATGAATGCCAGCCGCGCGTCGGGCATGTGCAGCGCGCGCTCACCCAGCGGCACACAGCCGGTTTCCTTGACGAATTCGAACAGGGCTTCCGATGGGCCGTGCATCAGCAGCAAATCGCCGGATTTCAGCTTCAGGCTGCGCAACCGGGTCTGCGGAGGCCGCCCCTCGCGCGATACGGCCAGCATGTTCAGCTCGAAGCGTGTGCGCAGACCCAGTTCCGTGGCGGATTGACCAACAATGGCCGACCCCGGCAGCACGGCCAGTTCGCGCAACACGATATCGTCACCATTGCGGGGGCGGTCTGTGTGATCATTCGCGCCTGTGCGCAGACCGGGGCGCAGCCGTTCAAGCCTGGCGGGCAGCGACGATTTTCTGCGCTGTTCGGCCCCGTCGTCCGTGCCGCTGTCCGATGTATCGGCAACGCCATCTGCGGATGCATCCCCTCCGGCCGAGCCTTTTTCCTCCAGCTTGATGTCAAAGACCGCTAGGGCTTCGGCCAGAGCCTCGACCTCGGCCTCCAGCACCAGAATGTCGTTTTCCTTGATGCGGCGCCCGCCATGCGGGGCCATCATCCGCACATGGTTGCGCAGCAGACCGATGATGGATGCGTCGGTATCCTCGATCTCGTTCTCGAACTGGCGCAGCGTCAGGCCGATGGCCTTGCTTTTGGGCGGAATGCGCACTTCGGTCACATAGGCACCGGGGTCAAAGCTTTCCCCGCCCGAGGCTTCACGCGCAGGGACAAGCCGCCACCCCAGCAGAAAAATGAACGCAACGCCGGCCAGTGCGACGGCCACACCGACAGGGGCGAAATCGAACATGGCGAAATGCCCGAACCCGGCATCATTGCGAAAGCTTGACACAATCAGGTTCGGCGGCGTGCCGATCAATGTTGTCATCCCGCCCATGATCGTGCCAAAGGCCAGCGGCATCAGAACCTGACCGGGCGTCAGGTCCAGCCGGTGCGACATCTGTATGGCGATCGGCATCAGCAGGGCCATCGCGCCCACATTGTTCATGAAGCCCGACAGCACCGTGCCAATACCCAGAAGGGCGGCCATGCTTGTCAGCCGCCCGGCCGCGCGCGGCATGACGCGCCGCGCCAGCCAGTCCACGGCCCCAGTATCGTGCAACCCGCGGCTGAGGATCAGCACACAGGCCACGGTAATCACCGCCGGATGGGCAAAGCCGTCAAACGCATCGGCCGCGGGGACCAGCCCGGTGACCACGCAGGCCATCAGTGCGGCGAAGGCCACAACATCATGGCGCAAACGCCCCCACAGGAACAGCACCAGCATGGCCGCCAGTATCGAAAAGACAAGGACCTGCGATTGTGTCATCCGCCGCGGCTCCACACAAAGGGCATGACCAGATAATCACCCCGGATGCGGATCCTCAACGCGCGGCCCCGCGAAGGCCCGGCGCCGAACCCACCTTGCACGCTCAGAAGCCGATCCCCACACCTGCGGGTTTCGTCAGCATCCAGATCGCCATGCCCATCATCATCAGGTTTTCGGTCAGCGACACAAACCCCAGCGGCACATTGGTATCGCCCCCGACGCAGGCGCATTTCAGCTCTCGCTTGTCGATATAGACGGCCTTGAAGACCGACACCGCCCCCACCGTGCCGATGAACAGGGCAACCGGGATGGACAGCCACATCAGCGCACCTGACACCATCAACACACCTGCCAGCCCTTCGGTAAAGGGATAGACATAGCCATAGCGGACCCAGCGCTGCGCCAGCAGGTCATAGTTCAGGAACATGGTTGAAAAGCTTTCCACGTCCTTGAGCTTCTGCAGGGCCAGCAGACACATGGACATGGCGATGAACCATTCGGCCGCGGCAACGGTCACTAGGCTGCCCTGGGTGGCCCAGCTGGTGGCCAGCGCCATTGCGGCTGCCATCGCAAAAAGCGCGATGACGGGCGTGTAGGTAACTTCATCCTCGTCCGGGGTGTCCTTTCCGAAGAACCGAAGCACATCCTCATAGCCACCGATGCGCTTGCCGTCGATGAACACTTGCGGCGTAGTCTTGACATCATTGCGCGCCATGAAGTCCTCGACCTCATCACGCGATTTCAGGTGATGGTCATCGACCTCGTAGCCTTCGCGCATGAGCAGATCCAGGGTCTTCAGCCCAAAGGGGCACATGTGGTCCGTCATCACCATGCGATGCAGTTCTGCCTGCTGTGTCGCATCATTGGACATGCCGATTTCCTTTCAATTTCAATGAAGGCGCCCCGCCTGCCCGCCGCGCCATGCAGGCGGCAACGCAGTTCACCTTCATGGTGCTTTCTGTTCGCGGGCCGGGGTGCAGTGGTGCCTAATCCCTGGCGTCCGGCTTTTGCTTCGCGCTTGTCTCATCCCTTGCAGGCGCCTGCGTTTCGGATGTGAAGGGCAGATAGCCTTGCCGTTGCAGCATCTTTTCGCCTTCCACCAGAAAGAACACTCCAAGACCAACGAGGATGCACAGCATCCAGTTCCGCGCATCCATCGGCTCCGTGGCAAACAGCGTGTTCATGAAGGGGGCGTAGGTCAGCAGCAGTTGCAGCCCGATGATCGCGGCAATGGCGATCAGGGCCACCTTGTTCCCGGTCAGCCCGGACAGCGTCCAGGCCGGCGCGCTGAAGGCGCGGGTGTTGAGCAGATAGAACACCTGCCCCATGACCAGCGCATTCACGGCCAGTGTCCGGGCCAGTTCCACCGGCGTGTCCGGATCCTGTTGTTCAAGATAGAACAGCAACCCCGCCCCGCTGAGCAGAAGCATGCCGACAAAGGCCGTGCGCCACAGCACAAAGCCGGTCAGCAGCACCTCATCGGTGGGGCGCGGCGCCCGGGTCATCAGATCGCCTTCGGCCTTTTCCCAGGCGAAGGCGATCCCCAGGGTCACGGCCGTGACCATATTGATCCAGAGGATCTGTACCGGCGTCATTGGCAGCGCAAAACCCAGCAATATGGCAAGCACGATGATGAAGGCCTGCGCGAAATTGGTGGGCAGCAGGAACAGGATCGCCTTGCGGAAATTGTCATAGACAACGCGGCCTTCCTTCACCGCGCGCTCGATCGAGGCGAAGTTGTCATCGGCCAGCACCATGGCGGATGCTTCGCGCGCGGCTTCGGTGCCCTCCTGCCCCATGGCGATGCCGATATCGGCGCGCTTGAGGGCCGGTGCATCATTCACACCGTCCCCGGTCATGGCGACGACTTGGCCCCTGGACTGCAACGCCTTCACAAGCCGCAGCTTGTGCTCGGGGCTGGCGCGGGCAAAGACATTCACCTCGGCAATCCGGTCGGGCAGGTCGTCGTCGGAGATATCCTCGACCTCACGCCCGGTGAGCACCTGATCGCTATTCTTCAGCCCCAGCGATTGCGCGACCGCGGCGGCGGTCTTGGCGTGATCCCCGGTGATCATCCGCACGCCGATGCCCGCATCGTGGCAGAACCTGACGGAGTCGATCGCCTCGTCGCGCGCGGGGTCGATCAGGCCGAACAGGCCCAGAAAGACAAGATCCTGCGCGACGTCCTCTTCGGAGAGTTCCGAGGCCTCGCCCACGTCCTTGCGCGCAACCGCCAGCAGCCGTTGGCCGCGCTCGGCGATCTTGTCGGCCCAGTCGGCCCATTGGTCGGGGTCCAGGTCACGCACCTCATCGCCGTGCTGCTCCTTGCTGCACATCTCAAGCAGCCGCTCGGGCGCGCCCTTGACGTAGACGACATGATTGCCCTCCTCACCCTTGTGCAGCGTCGCCATGTAGTGCCGTTCCGATGCGAAGGGGATCGCGTCCTTGCGGGGGCGGTCCCCGGCCTCGGAGTCGGGGTCCAGATCGGCCTTGCGGGCCAGCACGATCAGCGCAGCCTCCATCGGGTCGCCCTCGGGGCGCCACGCGCCATCCTCCTCGGCCAGTTCGGCATCATTGCACAACAGGCCGATCCGCAGCATCTCGGCCAGGTCGGAATGTTCGGTGATGTCTGCGTCCGCGTTATCGTCGATGGTAAAGCTGCCTTCGGGCGCATAGCCCACGCCCTCGACCTCGACCTCCGCCCTGGCGGTGCGCA
Organism: Paracoccaceae bacterium; assembly: GCA_007121115.1. GTDB lineage: Bacteria > Pseudomonadota > Alphaproteobacteria > Rhodobacterales > Rhodobacteraceae > Rhabdonatronobacter. The sequence continues at coordinate 4,757 of SKMI01000149.1, forward strand.
GGGTCTTTACGGTCATCTCGTTGCGGGTCAGCGTGCCGGTCTTGTCGGCGCAGATGGTGGTGACGGCGCCCAGGGTTTCGACCGCGGGCAGTTTGCGGATGATTGCGTTGCGCTTCGCCATCCGCTCAACCCCGATGGCAAGCGTGACCGTCATCACCGCGGGGAGACCTTCGGGGATCGCGGCAACGGCGATCGAGACGGCGGCGAAGAACATCTCGCTCCAGTCCTCGCCCCAGACAAGGACACCGATCAGCAGGACAAGGACGGACAGCCCCACGATTGCGATGCTGAGCGTGCGGGTAAAGCTGTCAAGCTTGCGCATCAACGGGGTGCGCAGGCTCTCGACCTCGGACAGCATGGTGCTGATCTGGCCGATTTCGGTCTCTTCGCCGATCCGGACGACAAGCCCCGTGCCCGTGCCCGAAGTGACCAGCGTGCCCGAGTGGGCAAGGCTGCTCCGGTCGCCGATATCGGCGTCTTCATGGACGGGATCGGTGGTTTTTTCCACCGCGGTGGATTCACCGGTAAGCGCGGCCTCCTGCGTCTGAAGGTTGCGCGCGCGCAGCAGGCGAATATCTGCGGGCACGCTGTCACCGGCCTCCAGATGGACAATATCACCCGGCACCAGCTCTTCGGCCGATATCTTGCGCGTCTTGCCGCTGCGGGTGACGCGCGCTTCCTGCGAGAGTATTTTCTGAACGCTTTCAAGCGCGCGCTCGGCGCGGCCTTCCTGAATGAAGCCGATCACGCCGATGATCAGAACCACGGCCAGGATCACGCCGCTGTCAAGATACTCCCCAAGCAACCCGGTCACGACCGCGGCGACCAGCAAAAGATAGATGAAAAGGTTGTTGAACTGGCTGATGAAACGCCGCAGGGCGGATTGGCGGCTGCCCCGTTGCAGCCGGTTTTCCCCGAACTTTTCACGCCGCGCCTTTACCGTATCCTCGTCCAGACCGTTTTCGGGGTCCGCATCCAGCTTTTCCAGCGCGTCGTCCCTGGAAAGCGCGTGCCACGCCTGCTTGTCCGGATCATCCCCGGACGGCTGATCATCTTTCGCCATATGCTCGCTTTCTTCGCATCACCGATCTGATGATTATCCCCACGAAGGCCGGGGCACTTCCATACCCCGACCCTTCATTTCGTCACTGTTTTTCGGATTTGCGCACAGGCCAGGTCAAACGTCAGGCACGCATCCACAAGGCCTGACCGCTCGCTGGCCTATCCAGCGTCCTGACCATCAAGCAGGAAACTGATCTTCGCATTCACGCGGTAGCTGGTGATCCTGCCGTTTTCAACTGCGGCGTTCATTTCCTTGATATAGACCGATTTCACGTTCCGAACCGACTTCGAGGCCTGCGTGACCGCATTTTGCGCGGCGTCCTCAAAGCTCTTGTCGGATTCGGCAAGGACTTCGATTACCTTGAGCATGGACATTGTGTCTCTCCTCTCGCGTTTGGGTTCGGCGCAGGGCGTACCCCTGAACCTGATCCATGAGCATATCACCCTGACGGGCGGCAGCATTAACCACGATCAAGAGGCCTGGGGCGGATCACCCGTAGATCCGAATCCCCGGCCTGGCGCCTTGCCCGCCCGCGATCACCTTGCCCTGGCGCGTGTCACACTGGCGTTGCGTGCCCGGTCGATTTCGACGGCTCCTTGCCGTCAGCTTTCGCATCCGCCTTGCCAGCGGTTTTTCCGGCCCCGCCAGATGCGGCCTTGCTGGGCGATTTTCCTGACCCTTCCGATTCGGCATCGGGCGATGCCATCTCGGTCTGTGTGGTCATGGCCGCCCCCGCACAGCGCATGCAAAGCGCAGTCCAGTCCTGCATATCCGCGCTCAGGCGGGCAAGGGATCCACGCTGCCATTCGGCCATGGCGCGCATGGCCTGCCCTGGATCGGCGGCGCCGTTCGACTTGGCGTCCTGCAGGGCCTCGATGGCGGTTTCGGTCGCTGCGTGGCGGCGTTCAAACCAGTGGCGCGTGAAGGTCTCGGCCTCCTTGAGCAAGCGATCCTGCATCGCCAGGGCCTGCTCGAACTGAGCGCCTCCGACACCGGTCCCCATGAAGAGCGCCTGCGTCTGGCGCGCCATGTCAGTCAGATCGGGGGGTGATTGGTCTTTGGTCATATGTCTACTCCGTTTTTCACAGGAACTTTTAGCCAACCAGAATGTTATCATGTCGTCCAATCCGTTGGCATTAACTTGTGTCAAACCGGACCCGGCGCGGGCTGCGGCTATCCTGGCTACGACTGCCGTGGTAACCTGTGCCTGTCCTTGGTCCGCGTTTTCAGCCCTGCCGGGCCCTTCAGCATGAGGACGCGCTGTTTTTATGGAGTGCATCATGTCACCCAAGGAGCATTTTTCCGCCAACGCTTCGCCTGCGCTCAATCGCGCCCGGACGCAGGCGCTGCCGAAGGGCGAGCTGGTGATGCTGGAAAGCGACGCGTCGCCGGCGCGCTATCTTGTCAGATCCGGCTGGCTGGCCGTTGCCAAATCCCTACCCGATGGGGAGCGACAGATCGTCGAGTTCGTGCTTCCGGGCGAGTCATATGATCCGACAGGCGCCGATGGCCGGACAAGTTTTGTCGAGCTTGAAGCCTTGTGCGAGGTAAACGTGGCCGTGATCGACACCACGACATGGACGCGGCTGATGGACGATCTGCCGGAGTTGCGCCACTGCGAACATCTCATGGCCAATGCCGCATGGGCGCGGCAATCCGAACGCATGGTGCGGCTTGGAAAATCCGATGCCGAAACCCGCGTTGCCTATGCGCTGATCGAACTTTGCATCCGGGTCAACGCGGACTGCCCGGCAGATGGCGCGAACACATTTCATATCCCTCTCAGCCAGCAGCAACTTGGCGAATTCACAGGGCTGTCATCCGTTCATGTATGCCGCACGCTGCGGCGCCTGAACCGTAAAGGCACCATCACGACCGAAGACCACATGGACATCACCGTCCATGACGTGCACGCTCTGGCCGATCTGGCCGAAGTCGATGTTGAAACGCTGCGCAAGCAGATCATTCCGGGCGCGGCGTAAGCCGGGGTCAGGATCGCCTGTCGCGCGCGCGCGCCTCGCTCACCTCGCCCAGCACCTGCCCGGCCAGTTCTTCGGACACATGCTCGGCAATGTCACTGACCGACAGAACCCCCACCGCCGCGCCCGAGCGGTCCACCACCAGCAGACGCCGCACCTGGCTTTCGCCCATCAGCGCCGCGGCCTCGGTCACATGTTGGTCGTCGAAACAGGTTATCACGTCGGGAGACATGATATCGCCTATCCCCGCGTCCGGATCAGGCGCGCCCCCCGGTGCGGCAATGGCGCGGGTGACGATATCACGGTCGGTCACAATCCCAATGAGGAGTTCGTTCTGAAATACCGGCAACGCACCCACGCCGTGCCTGTCCATCTGCGCTGCCGCAGCGCGCAGCGTGGTCTGCTGCGTGACGCTGATCACCGGCGATGACATGACCTTGCCGACCAGCATGTTCTTCACAATGCCTCCGTCTTCTACCTTTTCGCGTTTGTGCTACCCTCAAGACATACCCTGCAACAGCGAGCGTCCTGAGTCCTTAACGCAAGTCAATGCAGGGGGCACAACCGGTTTCTAGCTTTGAAAGAGGATTCGGAGATTTCGCATGTCCCGCCGCTTGCCCTGCGCTGCCCGGCTGCCCACGCTCAGCATGGACGATGCTTACCGTGTCCTGCAGGCGCTGGGCCCGATGCCGGCCCAGGCCTTGGCCGCCATGGTTGATTACGGGCTGAGCGATAGTGAAATCGGCCGGTATTATAGCCTGCCGCATGACCTGATAAAGACCCTGCGAGAGCACTGGGAGATTGTGGGCGAAGAGTAGATCCCGCCGTCCTGGCTGATCGCCGGTTTTGCCCGCAGGTTTTTCAGGTCTCGCGTTACTCCGGCGGGCGCGCACGAGCGGGCCTCGCACGGCGCACCCTCATGCCCTGCCGCGCGCCGCAACCAGCGCGGCGAAGGCGGCCGAGGCGCGGCGTTCGCGGGCGCTGTCGGCGCGGCTGGTCAGCGCGATGGGAATACGCGCCCCGAGCACGATCCCCGCTGCTTCGGCGCCTGCCAGGTAATCAAGGCTCTTGGCCAGGATATTGCCCGCTTCAAGGTCTGGCGCGATCAGGATATCGGCCTGACCGGCGACAGGAGACGTGATGCCCTTGATGCGCGCGGCCTCCTCGAACACCGCGTTGTCCATGGCCAGCGGGCCGTCAACCTCGGCGCCCGTGATATCGCCGCGTTCGGCCATTTCGCGGATCGCGTCGGCGGCGGTGGTGGACGGGATATCGTCCGTCACCGTTTCGACAGCCGAAAGCAGGGCGACCTTCGGGCGCGCAATCCCCATGGCATGGGCCAGGTCGATGGCGTTCTGCACGATATCGCGCAATGTCTCCAGATCGGGGCGGATATTGACCGCACCATCCGAGACAAGGAGCAAGCGCGGGTAGCCCGGCACATCCTCGATGAACACATGGCTGAGGCGTCGCGCCGTGCGCAGCGACTCGATATCAAGCACCGCCCTGAGCAACACATCGGTATGCAGGCTGCCCTTCATCAGGGCATCGCACCCGCCATCGGCGGCCAGCCTTGCAGCCGCCCGCGCGGCGTCCTCGGGGTCGGGGGTGTCATGGATCTCGATACCCGAGAGATCCACCCGGGCGTCCTCGGCTGCGGCGCGTATGTCCCGCTCCACTCCGAACAGCACCGGCTTGATCAGGCCCGCGCGCACGCTGCTGATTGCCCCCTCGATGGAGGGCGCATCGACCGGGTTGACCACGGCCATGCGGATCGGCCCCATTTCACGGGCAAGCTCTTCGATATCCTCGAACCGGTCCGGGGGCTGGCCGCTGTCCATGGCCACCGGACGGCCGAAGGGCCGCGATACCGGCGTGTCGGGTGCCACCACCGTGATCTGCCCTGAAACAATGTCCTGCCCATCGTTGCGGCGGCAGCGGCAATCAAGCTGCACCGCGCCGGAGGCTTCATCCAGCGATGCAACGGTGACTTCGGCCACCGCCAGATCGCCCTGTTTCAAAACGCCGGGAAAATCGAGCGCCAGCGCCTTCAGCCGGGTGCCCGGGCCGGGCAGACGCGTGGCGATCACGCTGACAAGCAGGGCCACCACGACCCCGCCCTGCGCAAGGGCTGCGCGAAAATCCGGGTCCGCGGCCAGTGTCCTGTCGACCGCTTGCGCCGCGGCGTCAGACGCGAATGCCGTGACGCTGCGAATGTCGCACGCTGAGACCCGGTGTTCGATATGCGCGCTCTCGCCCGGTTTCAGGCTGCCAAGGGTGCGGTTGGAAATGACCCTTTCTGACTTCATTGCTGGAACACATAGGTTCCGGGGGCATTTTCCAGCGCGCGGTATTTGCCCTTGCCGGTGCCCAGCTTGGGCGGCGATGTCTCGCCGCTGGAGCGCGCGTCCAGCCAGTCGACCATGGCAGGCCACCATGACCCATCGCGCGCCTCGGCCGCGGCCTCCCAGGACTCGGGCGGGATATAGGGCTCGTCCTTGTCCGTGGTGTGTATGTGAAACTTGCGCTTCTTCTTGTATGGCGGGCTGACGATCCCGGCATTATGGCCACCGCTGGTCAGCACAAATGTGATCGGCGGGTCGGCCAGCAGGTGCAGCTTGTGCACCGAGCGCCAGGGCGCAATGTGGTCCGAGGTGGTGGAGACGCAAAAGATCGGCACATCGATCGCGCCCAGCGTCACCGGCTTGTCGCCCATGCGGTACTGCCCCTGCGCCAGCTTGTTGCCCAGATAGAATTGGCGCAGGTATTCGCTGTGCATCCGGTATGGCAGGCGCGTGGCATCGGCGTTCCAGGCCAGCAGGTCGAACATCTCCTGCCGCTCGCCCATCAGATATTCGCGAATGTAACGTGACCAGACCAGATCGGCCGAGCGCAGCAACTGAAACGCGCCCGCCATCTGCTTGGTATCCAGATACCCCTGATCCCACATCATGTTTTCCAGATACGAGACTTCGCTTTCGCTGATGAACAGCTGCAATTCGCCCGGTTCGCTGAAATCCACCTGCGTGGCCAGCAGGGTGAGCGAGGCGAGCCTGCCCTGCCCGTCGCGCGCCATCTGTGCGGCCTTGGCCGCCA
>SKMI01000257.1 GCA_007121115.1 Paracoccaceae bacterium
AGTGCTTGCGATACCTGGCGCCGTGTGAGATACTTGAAAGTGTCCGAATACATCTCTCAGGAGAGTGAGATTATGAAAATCAAAGCCCATTTTGCCGCTGCATTGGCCGCATCGGCTTTGCTGATGTCGACGCCCGCAATGGCGCAGGACCTTGATGCCGAAATTGCCGAGATCGAAGCTGTCTGCGCCACTTCTGCTGCGGATTGTGCGGCAGCCATCCAGGCGTTCAACCTGCGCGCGTCCGCTGCCCCGGCGCCTGTGCTGACGGTGGCCCAACTCGGCCGCATCCAGGAAGCGGTGCGGGTCGCCAGCGTGAACGCGCCAGCCGCGCAGCGCCAGACCATCCGGCGGCAACTGGCGCAGGCGCTCAACAGCGCAGCGCAGCGGACGACTTCGCCGCCGCCCGCCGTCGTGGCCGCTGTGAACGCCTCGGTGCAGAACCTGTCCTTCGGTCGCGCCGCCGAGCAGGGGGCGGGCGATCCGGAGCCCGCGTCGCCGACCTGATCCTTCGCGCCGCGGCACCCGCAACCACGGGTCGTGCCGCGGGTATGCATTCCGGACGCCCGATGCCTGGCACCGGGCGTTTTGTTGTTTTTGCCGGTGTTGTCCGACTGATGCGATTGGTGCGGTGATACTGGGACTTGAATGGGGCTATCACGGCGAAGGGGCCTGCACCGGTTCCGGTGCGAGTCCCCCGGAGCCTCTGATACCTCAGCGCATCCGGATCGGTATCTGTTGCGCCGGTTGCGTGGCATTGCTCGCGAAAAGTGCGGATGATCGGCTCGGAGTCATCTTGCGGGCGCACGGTGCGTGGCCGACCGCGTGTCACGCCCGCCCGGGATCAGAACGACGCAGCCGCCCCAGGGCGATCGCAAGGATCACGACGAACATCATCAGGTTCGCCTGGATTTCGAGGCTGAAGTCGATCAGGGAATGCAGTGCCATCTGCAGGATCACCGCAAGCCCCAGCACCGGGACGGCGTAATGCGTGCGCCGCCGCCGGATGGTCCGCACAAGACTGACAAACGCGGCGGCCAGAAGCAGCATCGGCACACTGCCCATGATCAGCCCCGCTTCGATCCACCACGTCAGATAGGTCGAATGGGCAAGATCCCAGACGAAGGCGGTGCTCACCGGCGGTTGATGCACGAGTTCAAACGCGGCCCGGAAGCCATCGATCCCCACACCCAGCAATGGCGCTTCGGCGATCATCCCGATGGCCTGCAGGTACAGTGCCGTCCGGTTGTCACCATCGGCCACCGCAAACAGGGCGCGCTCTGACAGGCCCGCGCCCATCGTCAGCGCGCCGGCCACGACCGCGACAACCGCGATCACGCTGGCGCGAAACACGGCTTTGATGGCCTGATTCTGCCATTTCAGCGCCATCACCAGATAAGCGACCCATGCCGCAAGGAACGACGAGAGCACACCCATGCGCGATTGTGTTGCCACCAGGGTGAGCGCAATGATGAAGACCATGAGCCATAGCAAGGCCAACTCGATGTTCTTTTCGCTCAGCCATGTCTGACCGCGTGATGTGCGCGTCTGCGGTCGGTGCGCCCGCTGCAGGATCATGCAGACCCCGGCCACAAGGCCCATGCCCAGAAAAGCGGCAAAGGAATTGCGGTTCACGAATGTTCCAGTGGCAACGCCTTGATACGCCAGCTTTTCGCCCCAGAGCACGAAATCATCAAGGAAGATCAGCGCAAGGAGCGCCCAGAACGCATGCAGCAGGACGATGAAGAACAGGCCCCAGGCGATCAGGCTGACCCGTTCCGCCCGGGTCGATATCTCGAAAACCAGCACGAACAGGGCGAACACGCCGAACATGCGCATGGCCGCCATCAGGGTCGCGTCCGGTGCGACGCTGCCCGCCGGCAAGGTGAACCCGGCGAAACCGGTGGTCATGCCGGTCAGGCTGAGCAGAAACTGAACCAGCGCGAAGCCCGGCAAGGCCAGACCAGCCAGAATGAAGCGCCACGCCTGCGTGCAGGCCAGTGGGCGCTGCGGTTCGACGATCTGCATCGCGATCATGTAGGCCGCAAGCGCAAGGCACATGATCAGAGACCAGACCAGCCAGAACACGGGCCAGACCGACGCCATGGGGATCGGTGCCAAAGCGATCGAGGCCAGAACGAACCAGGCCGCCCCATCATTCACCGCCCGCCCCTTGCCGGTCAGTCCCGCCTGACCGGAGTTGGACGGCTGCAGCGTGCGTTCATCGAAAACCAGCGTTGGCCTGCGCGCCGCGGACGGCGGGGCCGCGGCCTGGCGGGTATGAGTTGCAGGGGGACGCGGTTTGTCGAAGTTGATCATGAAACCCGGCTCGCACCCTGGGCCGTTCCGCCCGCGCGTGACGTGCCGGGAGCGCATCGTGCCGCACGATCCCGCGGCCTCGACCCGCGGGCAGAAATCATGGGGATGCGGGGGTCTACCATGACACCCTTGCCCGCGGGACATGCGATCCCTCTTGTCATCCTTGACGGCACGCGGGTTCAGCCTATCGGCCCGTCATGCGCAGCACGGATGCTGCAGTCATCACGATGATGGCCAGATCCAGTAGAAGCGAAGCGTTCTGCGCATAAAGGCTGTCATACTGCACGCGCGCCTTGTAGGTCGTCTCGTTCCGCCCACGGGTTTGCCACAGCCCGGTGATGCCCGGCCTGACCGCGAAACACTTGTCGAAGTGCGGGCCATATTTCGAAACCTCGGCCGCGGTGATGGGGCGGGGGCCGACAAGGCTCATCTCGCGCATCAGGACGTTCCAGATCTGCGGCAGTTCATCAAGGCTGGTGCGGCGCAGGAACTTGCCGATGCGGGTGATGCGCGGGTCTTGGCGCAGCTTGTAATCCCTTTGCCATTCAGCCGCGGCTTCCGGGTTCTCGGCCAGGTGCACTTTCAGCACGGCCTCGGCGTCGGGCACCATTGTGCGCAGTTTCCAGCACCTGAAACGCCGTCCGTCACGTCCAACCCGGACATGGCTGAAGAAACCCGGCCCGCCATCCAGTTTCACCAAGACCCACAACACGGCGATGACAGGCGCAAGTATCGGCAGCAGGAGGAGCGCCAATGCCACGTCAAGCACCTGCTTTCCGAAGCGCAGATACCTGCTGTGCCGACATGGGGTGCTTGGCAGGAGCTGTTCAAGCGGAACCTGAACCGTGTCTACGGAGTCCATGCGAAACGCTTTTGTTGTCTGTGTGTTCAATGTAATTCAACCCAGACTTGCATCGGTGCCGTCGTGCGCGAATCAATCAGAGCGCACCTCAAGGGTGAAAGCCGATAGTTAATAAATGGTTAAATATTTTTCTGACCCGAGCGAGCTTGCGAGCGGCCCGTAAGCCGCCAGCGCGGCGCCAGGCGCGATCTACGCCTGGTTGTGTGCCTGTGTCGGAGCGGAAAGTGCGCTGCGAGGTACCTGGGGCAGGGCCCCCGCGCCCGAGATACAGGCGCGCGCCGTTCTCGACGGCTCTGCCGGTGATGCAGGGCTTCACGGGCACGCCCGGCGCCAACGCTTGCGGCGCCGCTGAGCGCGCTGCAAGGCAGCACCGGGCACCCATCCGCCCCCCCCACCACTACCGCCGCCCGTCATTTCACCCCATCCGATCGGCGGCGTCAGGAGACCGCGCTTGCGCTTGCGCTGCGTGTTCCTGGCAGGGTTTCGTCACACAAGCCGGTCTGCCTGTGTTTTCGTCATAAAATCGTTGTTTTCCAATGCCACACGGATGGGGCGATGGCGGTGTGCGTGAAAGGCTTGTCAGGCGACGACCGCAATATATAGTGTTCGGTAATCGGCGTGCGCGATGCTCTGTCCGTGTGCTCTCGTGGTTCGCATCGCCTCTACGCCCCGCTGACGGGACATGAAAGATGGATGCTGCTTTCCGCGATGAGTTCGTGCGCCAGCCTGCCGGATCGCGCCATTTTCCGGCTCTGGTCCTGAACGCAGATTATCGCCCGCTATCCTATTATCCGCTTTCCCTCTGGCCCTGGCAGGATGCGGTCAAGGCGGTGTTTCTGGACCGGGTCGATACCCTGGCCGAATATGATCATGTGGTGCGCAGCCAGTCGATGGAGATGCGCATCCCATCGGTGGTGGTGCTGCGCGAGTACGTCCGCCCGCGCAAGCGCGCGGCCTTCACCCGCTTCAATCTGTTCCTGCGCGACGAATTCACCTGCCAGTATTGCGGCGCGCAACATGACCTGACCTTCGACCACGTCATTCCGCGCGCGCAGGGTGGGGTGACAAGCTGGGAAAACGTGGTCGCGGCCTGTGCACCTTGCAACCTGCGCAAGGGGTCCAAGTCGCTGCGCCACTCGGGTCTGCGCCTTCGCCGCACCCCGCGCGAGCCGGGGTCCGAGGAATTGCGCAACATCGGGCGCCGATTCCCGCCGAACCACCTGCATGAAAGCTGGCTGGACTTTCTCTATTGGGACAGCGAACTGGAGGCCTGAGCCGCCGCCGGGACCCGCGTGCAAGCGGTGCTGGACTTTCCGCAAGGCAGGCGCTAATTCGCGCCGGTAGCGCTAACGGCGTGGATCGGGGCTTCCGTCGCGCGCCGGAAGTGGGCAGGTTTTCATGCGGTGATGAGTGAGGGCATCATGGTTTCGCGGGTTATTCCGGTCGAGCGTTTCGATCTGGTGGTGTTCGGTGCCACCGGCGATCTGGCGCGGCGCAAGATCATGCCGGGACTCTACCGGCGCTGGCTGGACGGGCAGATCCCCGAAGGTTCGCGCATCATCGGCGCGGCCCGGTCGCGTCTGGATGCGGCGGGCTACGCCGAGTTGATCCGCGAGGCGCTGGCCGAATTCGTCACCGAAGCGGAACTGGCCGACGCGCGGCTGGAGCCCTTCCTGTCGATGCTGTCCTATGTTGCCATCGATGCCACCGGCACCGACGGCTGGCAGGACCTGCGCGCGCAGATGCGCGATGATGTGGTGCGGGCGGTCTATTTCTCGGTCGGCCCGTCGCTCTTCGGCGCATTGGCCGAACGGCTGCACGCCCATGGCATCACCACGCCGGACTGCCGGATCGTGGTGGAAAAACCCTTCGGCCATGATCTGGCTTCGGCCCGCGCGCTCAACCAGACGCTGGCGGCGCATTTCGACGAGCAGCAGATCTATCGGATCGACCATTACCTGGGCAAGGAGACGGTCCAGAACCTTATGGCGGTGCGCTTCGCCAATATCCTGTTCGAACCGCTGTGGAACGCGCAATTCATCGAACACGTGCAGATCACGGTGGCCGAAACCGTGGGTGTGGACGGGCGCGGCAGTTACTACGACCGCTCGGGCGCCATGCGCGACATGGTGCAGAACCACCTGATGCAGTTGCTCTGCCTGATCGCGATGGAGCCGCCCAACCGCTTCGACCCCGATGCCATGCGCGATGAAAAGCTCAAGGTCATCCGCGCGCTGGACCCTGTCGCATCGGGCGATGTGGTGCGCGGGCAGTATGCGGGAAATGGCGGGGCCTCCTATACCGAAGACGCGGACAATCCCGAAAGCCGCACCGAAAGCTTCATCGCGCTCAAGGCCTATGTGTCGAACTGGCGCTGGAAGGGCACGCCCTTCTATCTGCGCACCGGCAAGCGGCTGCGGGCGCGGGTGTCCGAAATCGCCATCACCTTCAAGGAGCCGCCGCATTCGATCTTTGGCGAGGCCGAACGCTGGAAGGAAAACGTGCTGGTCATCCGCCTGCAACCCGATGAAGGCATGGACCTGCGGGTGATGATCAAGGAGCCGGGCCCCGGCGGTATGCGGCTGAAGGACGTGGCGCTGGACATGAGTTTTGCCGAGGCGCTGGGCGAGGGGATGCAGATCCCCGATGCTTATGAGCGCCTGATCATGGATGTGATCCGCGGCAACCAGACGCTGTTCATGCGCTCGGACGAGGTCGAGGCCGCCTGGGCCTGGGTCGATCCGATCATCGAGGCCTGGGAAAAGCGCGGTGACGTGCCGCGCCCCTATGACCCGGGCAGTTCCGGCCCCGAGGATGCGCTGATGCTCATGCACCGCGACGGGCGCCGCTGGCGGGAGATCAAGTGATGGAATTCGTTGAATATCCGGACCGCGACCTGCAGATGCTGAGCCTGGCCGACCGGATTGCGTCGGACCTGGGCGCGGGGCTGCGGCGGCAGGAGAGCGTGAGCCTGAGCGTACCGGGCGGCAGCACTCCGGGACCGGTGTTCGACACGCTCAGCGGCGTGGATCTGGACTGGGACCGCGTCCATGTGGTGCTGAATGACGAACGCTGGGTGCCCGAGGATCACCCGCGTTCGAACACCGCGCTTCTGCGCCAGCGCCTGTTGCAGGACCACGCGGCGGCGGCGCAACTGGTGCCGCTTTACGCCCATGCGCCCGAACCCGAGGGCGCGCTGGACGCGCTCACCGATGGCGTGCGCGCCTGCCTGCCACTGACCGTGGCGCTGGTGGGCATGGGCGCGGACATGCACACCGCCAGCCTGTTCCCCGGTGCCGACAATCTGGACGCGGCGCTGGCGGCGGATGCGCCGCCGCTGATGGCCATGCGCGCGCCCGGTGCGCCCGAGCCGCGCATCACCCTGACCGCGCCGGTACTGCGCGGGGCGATGCATCTGCATGTGCTGATCACCGGGGCCGAAAAGCGCGAAGCGCTGGAGCGCGCGCGCAAGCTGTCCCCGTCCGAGGCGCCCATCGCCGCGCTGCTGGCGGAGGCCACGGTCCACTGGGCGGAATAGGGCCGCGTTCAGTCGCCGCAGCCGTCGCCACCGCCCCCACCTCCGCCGGTCCAGCCATGGTCGCGGTAGTCCAGTATCCCGGTGCCGTTCTCGGTGTCGGTCAGCATGCCGCCCTTCCCGGCCAGCCTTTCGGGCAGCAGCCAGAGCAGCAGCGCGCGCCAGGCCGTGACGACCGCCACCAGCACGGCGGCAAAGATCAGGACCACCGCCAGCGCGGACCCGCCCGTGGCCGCATAGGCCCAGTCCACAAATCCCTGAACTCTATCCGCAATGGCTTCCATACGCGCACATGCCCCTGTTGCCACTCTCGCGCAGACCGTGCCCGCTGAATGCGTCAACAGCATGGCGGTGCGGGGTCAGGGTTTCCAGCGCCGGTGGGTCCAGAGCCATTGATCCATATGCGCGCGCACCTGCGCGCTCAGGCTGTCGTTGAGCGCCTGGGTCATGGTCTCGGGGTCCGTATGCGGGATCGGTGTCTCGATGATCGATACGAAGCTCAACCCGTCCGCCTGCCGGATCGCATAGCCCGGCACCAGCAGCGCGTCGAACTTCAGCGCCAGTTCCGCCGCCGAAAGCGCCGTGCGCGCGGGGCGGCCCAGGAAATCCAGCGGCACGCCGTGGTCCATGTGCTGGTCGATCAGCATGCCCACAATCCCGCCCCGGCGCAGGAAACGCAGCATGGCGCCCATCCCCTCGCGCCCGCGCGGGAAGGGCGGGTTCAGCAACACCTGCAGCTTTTCCTCATAGAGCCGGTTCACGATCGGATTGCTCAGCGGCATGTAGAAACCGCCACAATCCAGCCCCTGATTGCGCAAGGCGACGATTCCGGCGGCGTGGTTGCCCAGATGCCCGGTGACGAGGATTATCGGCCGCCCGGCCTCTCTTGCCTTGTGCATCTCGGCCAGACCGGGGCCATGCAGCGGCATGTCGCGGACATGGTGCGCGAATTCGGCGCCGGAAAGCTGCTCGATCAGCGCGCGGCCCATGTTGTCGGGCACGCGGCGGATGATCCGCGCGCGTTGGGCGGCGGGCATGTCGGGGAACACATGGTCCAGGTTTTCGCGAATGCGGCGCCGATAGCCCGTCACCGGCGCGATCAGTAGCTTGGAAATCCAGCCCATCAATGCCACCCGCCGCGCGTAGGGCAGGCGCAGCAGTGCATTGATGATCAAGCCCAGCCCCAGCGCCTCGGCCCGGTGCCGTGGCCGGATGCGCGCAGGCGGCTGCTGCGCCGCTGTGTCGGTCTGGCCTTCGGTCATGGGGTCCGCCAGGATGGAATGCGCAGAAGGTAGCTTGCGGTGCCGATCGGGCGCAAGCTCAGGGGTTTTCCAGCCGCCCCCAGAGGTCATATTCGCTGGCCTCATCCACCGTGACGGGGACGATATCGCCGGGGGTCAGAGCCTCGAAATCTTCGTCGATGAACAGGTTGCCGTCGATTTCCGGCGCGTCGGCCTTGGTGCGGCAGGTGGCGCCTTCGCTGTCCACCGCATCGACGATCACCTCCATCCGCTGCCCGACCTTCCCGGCCAGCTTCGCCGCCGAAATCGCCTGCGCCTTTTCCATGAAGCGCGCCCAGCGGTCCTGCTTCATCTCTTCGGGGACGTGATCGGGCAGGGCGTTGGCCCGCGCACCCGCCACATTCTCGTACTGAAAGCAGCCCACCCGGTCCAGTTGCGCTTCGTCCAGCCAGTCCAGCAGGGTCTGGAACTCGGCCTCGGTCTCGCCCGGATAGCCGACGATGAAGGTCGAGCGCAGGGTGATATCCGGGCAGATGGCGCGCCACTCGGCGATCCGGTCCAGCGTGCGCTCGGCCGCCGCCGGGCGGGCCATGCGCCTGAGCGTCTCGGGGTGGGCGTGCTGGAACGGGACGTCCAGATAGGGCAGCACAAGCCCCTCCGCCATGAGCGGGATCAGATCGCGCACATGCGGGTAGGGATAGACGTAATGCAGCCGCACCCAGGCGCCGAGGCTCCCCAGATCGCGCGCCAGATCGGTGATATGCGCCCGGTGCCCTCGCTCGGTCGCGTGGCGCAGGTCCAGACCATAAGCGCTGGTATCCTGGCTGATGACCAGCAACTCGCGCACCCCGGCGTCCACCAGCTTCTCGGCTTCGCGCAGCACCGCATGGGCGGGGCGGCTGACCAGCTTCCCGCGCATGGCCGGGATGATGCAGAAGCGGCAGGCGTGATTGCAGCCCTCCGAGATCTTCAGATAGCTGTAGTGCCGGGGCGTGAGCGACACGCCCGAGGTCGGCAGCAGGTCGATGAACGGGTCGGGCGCGGGTGGCACGGCGGCGTGGACGGCATCGAGCACGGCCTCGTATTGGTGCGGGCCGGTGACGGCCAGCACCTTGGGATGCGCGCCGGTGATATACTCCGGCTCCGCGCCCAGGCAGCCGGTGACGATCACGCGCCCGTTCTCGCGCAGCGCCTCGCCGATGGCGTCCAGGCTCTCGGCCTTGGCGCTGTCCAGAAAGCCGCAGGTGTTGACGATCACCGCGTCCGCGCCCGCGTAATCGGCGCTCAGGGCGTAGCCCTCGGCGCGCAGCCGGGTCAGGATGCGTTCGCTGTCGACCAGCGCCTTGGGGCAGCCCAGGCTGACCATGCCGATGCGCGGCTGACCCGGTCGGGCGGGGTCACGCAGCCGGGCGGCGGGGGCGATATCGGGGCGCAGGTCGGGCGGGTTCGGGCTCTGGCTCATGCGGGGCATATAGCCGTGCCTGCGCGGGTGGGGAAGGGGGGCTCAGGCGGTCAGCCCCTCCGGCTCGGGCAACCCGTTGGCGCGGGCGGCGGCGGTTAGCGTGTTCGCCAGCAGGCAGGCGATGGTCATCGGCCCCACGCCGCCGGGCACCGGGGTGATCGCACCCGCCACCGCAGCCGCGCTGTCGAAATCCACGTCGCCCACCAGGCGGTTCTTCCCGTCCCGTTCGATCCGGTTGATGCCCACGTCGATCACCGTTGCGCCGGGCTTCACCCAGTCGCCGGGGATCATCTCGGGGCGGCCGACGGCGGCCACCAGGATATCGGCGCCGCGGCAGACGGCGGCCAGATCGCGGGTGCGGCTGTGGGCGATCGTGACGGTGCAGCTGTCGCCCAGCAGAAGCTGCGCCATGGGCTTGCCGACGATGTTGGAGCGCCCGACCACCACCGCGCTCATCCCCGAAAGCGACCCGTGATGCTCGCGCAGCATCATCAGGCAGCCAAGGGGCGTGCAGGGGACCATGGACTTCTGCCCCGTGCCCAGCAGGCCGACATTGGAAATGTGAAAGCCGTCCACATCCTTCGCGGGGTCGATCCGGTTGATCACCAGATCGGAATCCAGATGGTCCGGCAGGGGAAGCTGCACCAGGATTCCATGCACTTGCGGGTCGGCGTTCAGTTTGTCGATCAGCGCCAGCAGCGCGTCCTCGCTGGTGTCTGCCTCCAGCCGATGTTCGAAAGAGGCCATTCCGACCTCGACCGTCTGCTTCCCCTTGGAGCGGACATAGACCTGGCTGGCCGGATCCTCGCCCACCAGCACCACGGCGAGGCCGGGGGTCAGACCATGCGCCTCTTTCAATTGCGCCACATGGGCGGCCACCTTGTCGCGCACCCGCGCGGCAAAGGCCTTTCCGTCGATGATGGTTGCGGTCATTGCTGTTGATCCTGTTGGTTGGGATCGGAGGGCCCGAGCACGCGTTCCTCGCGCGCGATGGACCATTCGATGATGCGTCGCCAGAGGTCTTCGGTCAGTTGCGGGTCAAGGCCCCCGGCCACGGCCACGGCACGCACGTTCGCAAGCACCTCGTCCACGCGCGGCCCGATCCGGGCGGGCAGCTTCTCGCCCGGTTTCAGCTCGACTGCCCGGTCGATATAGCCCGCGCGCTGCACCAGCAGCGCGACAAGCTCGCGGTCCAGCCGGTCGATCTGGGCACGCAATTCGGCCATGGTCTGGCAGTCCTTGGCGTCTTGAATGGGGGCGGGTTTCATGGGGCCTCCCGTGGCTGCGGTTGTACGGCATGTATCGCGCCGCAGCCTCCGGGACAATCGCGGTCCGTTCAGAACAACCCTTCGACCAGGCCTTCGTCGTTGATGCGGATGACCTCGGCGGCGGGGTGTCTGGGGAGGCCGGGCATGGTCATGATCTCGCCGCAGATGACCACGATGAAGCCGGCCC
>SKMI01000272.1 GCA_007121115.1 Paracoccaceae bacterium
ATCAGCAGCCGCGACAGCCACGCGTTGCGGCCGGGGCGGAAGGCGCCCAGCACCTCGGTCATGGTGCGGCCCAGCATCTCCACCGCCTCGGGGCCGTGGTGGATTGCGTCCAGCGCATCGACCAGCACCACCTGCCGGTCGATCCGTGCGAAATGGTCGCGAAAGAACGGGTGGACCACGCGGGCCTTGTAGGCGTCGAACCGGCGCTCCATCTCGCGCAGGATCGTGCCGCGCTTCGAGGGCCGCGCCCAGGGGATCGGCGCGAAGGTCAGCACCGGCGAGCCCGCCAGATCGCCGGGCAGCAGGAACCGCCCCGGGGTGACATCGGCATAACCCTGCTTGCGCGCGGCGCGCAGGTAGGACGTGAAGCGCGCGGCCAGGTCCTGCGCCAGCGGCTCGTCATGTGGCGCGTCAGGGTCCACGGCGCGGGCGCGTTCCATGAAGCCCTGCGCGCAGGCGCGCTTGTCGATCCGCGCCAGCGTGGCATCGGCCCAGTCGCGGTAGCTGCGCTCCATCAGCGCCAGATCGAGCAGCCATTCGCCGGGGTAGTCGATGATGTCCAGATGCACCACGCGCGACCCCGTGAGTGGCCCGAAGAACCCGCCGGGACGCAGCCGGAACGACAGTCGCAACTCGGACACCGCGCGGGTGCTTTCGGGCCAGTGCGGCTGAGTGGCGGTCAGCGCGGCGAGGTGGGTTTCATAGTCGAAGCGGGGCAGCATGTCATCGGGCTGCGGCTGCAGATAGGCGGCGGCGATCCGGTCCCCGGCCACGGCCTTCATCTGCCCCATGCGGCCGCGGTTCATCATGTTGTGGACCAGCGCGGTGATGAACACGGTCTTGCCCGCGCCCGCCAGCCCGGTGACGCCCAGCCGCACCACGGGTTCGAAGAACGCCTCGGAGACCGTGCCGGTGACGGCGCCGGTCAGCCGCTCGGTGCCGCTGAGGATCCCGTCTGCCAGTCGTCCGATCACCATATGCGATACCCTGCTTGCCGCCCGTCGCCCGCCCCTGTGCCGGACCATAGCGCGCTGTGCAGGCGGGTGAAACCGCCGTTGCTTGGTGGGGCGATGGCGCGATGTTCGGCGGACGGCACCTGTGATGGGCATGTTTGAGTATTTCGCGCAAGAAAATGGGAGGTGCGCGCGCCGGTTCGGGGGTGGTTTGGTGTGGGTGCGGTGGAAGTGGGTATTTTGGGCAAGATGAAGTCAGGTCGTGGTGCCGTGTACGCGACGGCAATGCGGTGCGGGGCCGGGGGTTGACGGGGCCGGGATGTGGGTCTCTATAGCGGCGACGAACCGAAGGGGAATTGATGCGCGTTATCTTCATGGGAACGCCCGCGTTTTCCGTGCCCGCGCTGGAAGCGGTGGCGGCGGCGCATGAGGTGGTGGCGGTCTACACCCAGCCACCGCGCCCGGCGGGGCGGGGTAAGGCGAAACGCCCCTCGCCGGTGCAGGCGCGGGCCGAGGCGCTGGGGCTGCTTGTGCGCCATCCGGTCAGCCTGCGCGAGGCTGCGGTGCAGGCGGAGTTCGCCACTACGGGGGCGGATGTGGCGGTGGTGGTGGCCTACGGGCTGATTCTGCCGCGGGCGATCCTGGCCGCGCCACGCCATGGGTGTCTGAACATCCACGCCTCGCTCCTGCCGCGCTGGCGGGGGGCGGCGCCGATCCAGCGCGCGGTAGAGGCGGGGGACGCGGAAACCGGCGTGTGCATCATGGCGATGGAGGAAGGGCTCGACACCGGGCCGGTCTATCTGCGCCGCGCCATCGCCATCGGCCCCGAGGAGACGGCGGGCGATCTGCATGACCGGCTGGCCGCGCTGGGGGCCGACGCGATCACCGAGGCGCTGGCGCGGCTGCCCGAACTGGTGCCGGAATCGCAGCCCGAGGACGGCGTGACCTATGCCGCGAAGATCGACAAGGCCGAGGTGCGCGTGGACTGGACCCTCCCGGCCACCGTGGTGGACCGCCAGATCCGGGCATTCTCGCCGGTTCCCGGCGCCTGGTGCGACACTCCGGCCGGGCGGCTGAAGCTGTTGCGCTCGCGGCTGGCCGAAGGGACGGGGGCGCCGGGTGCGGTGCTCGAGGCTGGGCCGGGGCGGCTGGTGGTGGCTTGTGGCACCGGCGCGGTCGAGGTGACCGAGGCGCAGCGCGCGGGCAAGCGGGCGATGGGCGCGGCGGAATTGCTCAAGGGCCTGCCGCTGACACCGGGGGCGCGGCTGAGATGAGCGCGGCGCCGGGCTGCGGGGTGATCCATGTCGCGCGCGGGGCGGGGTATCTGGCGCTGGCCGTCGCCTCGGCCCGCAGCCTGCGGGCGTGCAGCCCGGAGCTGGCCATCGACCTGTTCACTGACAGTGCCCCGCCACCGGGGCTGTTCGACGCCGTGCACCCGTTGCCCCGGGGCAGGGTCCGAGACAAGATCGTCTGCATGGCGGCAAGCCGCTTCGAGCGCACGCTGTTTCTGGACTGCGACACCTGGGTGCTGGCGCCGGTCGATGACCTGTTCGCGCTACTCGACCGGTTTGACCTGGCGGTGGCGCATGACGTGCGCCGGGCCTCGAAGCTGGTGCGGGCCGGGGCGGGGCTGCGGCTGCCCTACGCCTATCCGCAGTTCAACACGGGGGTGGTGCTCTATCGGCGCTCCGATGCGATGGACGCGTTCCTGGCCGACTGGGCTGCGGCCTGGCAGGGGCAGGGGGGCGGGCGCGATCAGCCCGCGTTCCGGGATCTGCTGTGGCAAAGCGCGTTGCGCTATCATGTGCTGCCGCCGGAATACAACCTGCGCCGGGTGACGGTGCTGGACGTGGCGGAACCGGCGGACATGGTGCCAGTGATCGTGCACTCGCACCGGCTGCTGCAGCATCTGCGCGCGCC
>SKMI01000006.1 GCA_007121115.1 Paracoccaceae bacterium
GCTGACCGGCGGGTTTGGCTCGGTCATCGGCGCGGCGCTGGGGGCGATCATCTTCGGCGTGGTGCAGCAGGGGCTGTTCTTTGCCGGGGTGGAATCGAGCCTGTTCCGCGTGTTCCTCGGCGTGATCCTGCTTTTTGCCGTGATCCTGAACACCTATATCCGCCGCATCATCACCGGGGAGCGTTGAGATGAGTGAAGTCGTCCATGCGCCCATCGTCGAGATGAAGGATATCGAGAAGCATTTCGGCCCGGTGATCGCCCTCGCCGGTGTCAGCTTCGACGTGCGCCCGGGCGAGTGCCATTGCCTGCTGGGCGACAATGGCGCGGGCAAGTCCACCTTCATCAAGACCATGTCAGGGGTGCACAAACCGACCAAGGGCACGATCCTGTTCGACGGGCGCGAGATGCATTTCGACAGTCCGCGCGACGCCATGACCGCCGGGATCGCCACGGTCTATCAGGACCTCGCCATGATCCCGCTGATGTCGGTCACGCGCAATTTCTGGATGGGCCGCGAACCGGTCCGACGCGTCGGCCCCTTCCGCTTCATGGATTTCGCCAAGGCGAACGAGGTCACCATGACCGAGATGCGCAAGATGGGCATCAACCTGCGCTCGCCCGATCAGGCGGTGGGCACGCTTTCGGGGGGTGAGCGGCAGACCGTGGCGATTGCCCGCGCGGTCTATTTCGGCGCCAAGGTGCTGATCCTGGACGAGCCGACCTCGGCCCTGGGCGTGCGCCAAACGGCGAATGTGCTCTCGACCATCGACAAGGTGCGCAAGTCGGGGATCGCCGTGGTCTTCATCACCCACAACGTGCGTCACGCGCTGGCGGTGGGTGACCGCTTCACGGTGCTCAACCGCGGCAAGACGCTGGGCACCGCGCAGCGCGGCCAGATCACGCCCGAGGAATTGCAGGATATGATGGCCGGCGGGCAGGAGATGGTGGCGCTGGAAAGCTCGCTCGGCGGAACGGTGTGATGCCATCGCTGCTGCGTCGGCCGCGCGGGCAGTCCGGGCAGGTCCATGCCATCACCCCCACTGACGCCGGCTGGCGTTACGTCGGTTTCGAGCTTTGGCGGCTGGCGCCGGGCATGGTTGCCAAAGGGCGGCTGGAGCAGCGCGAGGCGATCCTGGTGCTGGTGGAGGGGCGAGCCGAACTGAGCACAGGCGGCACCGATTTCGGCGAGATGGGTGTGCGGCTCTCGGTGTTCGAGCGCACGCCGCCCGCCTGCCTCTACGTCCCGCCCGGCACGGAGTGGACGGCGCTGGCCACCACCGATTGCACGCTGGCCGTCTGCACCGCGCCCAGCCCCGGCGGACGCCCGGTGCAGGTGCTGGGCCCGGAAGGCATCACGCTGGAGCCGCGCGGCGACGGCACCAACCTGCGCCACATCAACAATATCGCCATGGAAGGCCGCGATGTGGCCGACAGCCTGCTTGTGACCGAGGTCTTCACCCCGGCGGGGCATTGGTCGTCGTATCCCCCGCACCGCCATGATGAAGATGACTTCCCCCGGATCACCTATCTGGAAGAGACCTATTACCATCGCCTGAACCCACCCGGTTGTTTCGGCATCCAGCGGGTGTTCACCGAGGACCTTAGCCTTGATGAAACCATGGCCCCGGGCGATCATGACGTGGTGCTGGTCCCGCGCGGACACCACCCCTGCGCTGCGCCGCATGGGGTGGAGATGTATTACCTCAACGTCATGGCAGGCCCCCGCCGCGCCTGGCGATTCCAGCCCCATCCTGCGTTCGCCCATTTGAGCTGAAGAAGGGAGTGCGCCGCGCAGGGCTCTCGATGCAGTTAACGGGCCAAAGCGCGCTCTCTGACACGCCACCCGGAACAATCGGCGCAGGCAGTTCGGCGAACTGCTCAGCGCCGGGGCTTCTGGCGGGGGTCGGCCTTGCGTTTCGCGGGTTTCTTCGCGGCCTTCCTGACCGGGGTCTCGGCGGTGCCTTCCTGCGGCACCGGCGCCCTTGTCCGGCCGTCAAAGGTGATCAGCTGCGCAAGGTCGGTCGAGGCCGGGCTGACCGCCATCGGACAGGCAATACCGGGCAGCACCTCGACATCGTAAAGCTCGGCCACCGCGCCGTCGATGCGGAACCAGTCGACGCAGGTCCCCGAGGTGATGTCGATGATCTGGATGCCGCACCACGGCTCGCTGTCGCGGTCGCGCAGCATTCCGTCCAGCGCCAGCCCTTCGAACCGCTTGTAACGCGGCTTCGACAGCCCGACGAAGGCGAAATTCCCGGCAAAGGCCAGCCCGCGCAGGAAGCCGGGACAGAAGGCCACCGGCTCGAACCGGCCTTCGCCGCTCTCCAGTCCGACAATCCGGCCCAACTCGCCCGTGCCCGAATTCAGCACCCAGAGCGTGCCGTTGTGCAGGCGCGGCGAATGCGGCATCGACAGGCCGGTGCAGACGACCTCGTTGCGGCGGATGTCGATGACCACGCCGCCATCGGCGCGGCGGTCGCGCCAGCCATCAATGGTGTTGGAGCGACTCACCGCCGTTGCATAGGCGGGTTCACCGTTCTCGAGCGCCAGTCCGTTGAGGTGGCAGCGGTCCTCGTCCACCAGTTCGGTGATGAACGGCGGGCGCCAGACCTCGCGGAAGCTGTGTTTCTGATCGGGGGCGGCGATGCAGTTGAATCGCGTGTTCACGAACAGCGACGTGCCGGTGGCATCGACGCCCACATCATGCGCGTCCAGTTGCCCGGTCATGTGCATGGTGCGGGGCACGAAACAGGCGTCGAAGACATGGTTGATCCGCTCATGCGGGGCGAGCACGTTTTCATAGCGCATCACCTGGAACGCTCCGGTCAGGCACAGATGCCCCTTGCCGTCATAGCTCAGCC
>SKMI01000010.1 GCA_007121115.1 Paracoccaceae bacterium
TGTTGCTCGCAGCGGTCGCCGCCGGCTTCGACGCGCAGAATGCGCTGGTCAACATGATGCGAAGGCTGGCGGGCAAGTCGCGCCACGGCATCCCGCAGACGGCGGTGCTGGCCTCGGTCTCGGTCGGCATGGTCTCGGGGTCCGGCGCCGCCAATACCGCCGTCACCGGCTCCTTCACCATCCCGCTGATGAAGCGCTACGGCGTGCCGCCGGTCTTCGCGGGCGGTGTGGAAACCGCCGCGTCGATGGGCGGGCTGATCATGCCGCCGCTGATGGCCGTCGCGGGCTTCCTGATGGCCGAACTGCTGGGCGTGCCCTACTGGGAGGTCGTGCAACGCGGCTTTGCCGTCGCCTTTGTCTACTTCACCTCGCTCATGCTGGCGGTCTATCTGATCTCGGTCGCGCTGTTGCCCAACGATCCGGTGGACCCGCCCAAGGTGCCCGGCTACCAGCAGGTCAAGACGGTGATCTTCTTCGGCGGCATCCTCGCCCTGGTCATCATGATGGGATACTACGGCATGGGCGCCATGCGCTCGGCGCTGAACACGGCGGGGCTGATGTTCGTGGGGCTGCTCGCGGCGTGGGTCTATTTCAAGCTGGTGGTCAAGGATGCCGAGACCGAGAAGGAAACCCTGATCGGCAACCTGCGCAAGACCGTCGAGACCCATGCCGAGATGACCAGCTATCTGGTCCTCTTGATGGCCACGCTGGGCATCATGATCGGGCTGTTCACGGTCACCGGTTTCATCCTGCGCATGGGCAACATGATGGTGCAACTGGGCGAATGGCATCTGATCGCCACCATCGCCATGGCCTTCCTGTTCGGCTGGCTGGCGGGCACCGGGCTGCCGCCGACCGCGACCTATATCATCGTCGCCATCATCATCGTGCCGCCGCTGCGCCAACTGGGGGTCGATCCCTGGGTGGCGCATTTCTTCGCCTTCCTGCTGGCGATCTGGGGCGAGCTGTCGCCGCCCACCTCGCTCACGGCGGCGGTAGCGTCGCGCATCGCAAAGGCCAGTTTCATGCGCACCATGTGGGTGGCGCTGAAGATCTGCATCCCCATCACCATCATGTCCTTTGCCATCTTCGTGCGGACCGACATGGTGGTGCTGGAGAGCTTCGATGCGCAGGTGCGCGACACGCTGCTGGTGGCCATCGGCACATGCGGCTGCACTTTCGCGGTGTTCGGGCGGTTCGTCTTCGCCAACATTCCGGATGCGATCCTGCGGGCGATGATGGCGGTGATCTCCTTCGTGGTCATCTTCCACCCGGACAACACCATCGCCATCGCGGCGGCGGTGGTGACGCTGCCGCTGGTGATCTTCGGCGTCTGGCGGCACCGGAAGGTGGCGGCGGACAAGGAGGAACGCGAGGCCGCCCGCGCCGCAGCGCTTGCCGCGAGCGAAAGCTGAGGGTGGACAGGGCGGAAAAGCGCCCCCTCGGCGGGCCTCGGGGGCGCTGCCCTGCGCAAGCGCAGGGCGGGACGCCGGTTCCGGTGCCCGGCGCGCGCGGGAATGGCGGTCTGCCCCTTGCACCTGCGCACCCGAGGGGGTCAACTGAACATGGGAATCGATGCGGAGGCGGCAGGTGAAGGACACGCGCAACTCCCCCGAGATCGAGATTGCGGGGCTGAGCAAGGTCTTCGGCGCCGGGGCTTCGGCTTTCACCGCGCTGAGCGATATTGACCTGACCATCGCGCAGGGCGAATTCTTCACCCTTCTGGGGCCCTCGGGCTGCGGCAAGACCACGCTCCTGCGGGTGATCGCCGGGTTCGAGCAGCCGTCGGACGGATCGCTGCGGATCAACGCGCAGGAGGTGGCGGGCAAGGGACCGAACGCGCGGCCCGTGAACACCGTGTTCCAGAACTACGCGCTGTTTCCGCATATGTCCGTGGCCCAGAACATCGGCTTCGGCCTGAAGATGCTGGGCCGCGCGCGGTCCGAGATCGACGCCACCGTGGACGAGATGCTGGCGCTGGTGCAGATGGCGCATCTGGCCGACCGCAAGCCGGCGGAAATCTCGGGCGGGCAGCAACAGCGCGTGGCGCTGGCCCGCGCGCTCGCCCCGCGCCCGCGCGTGCTGCTGCTGGACGAGCCGCTCAGCGCGCTCGACCTGAAGCTGCGCAAGGGGATGCAGAGCGAACTCAAGCGCCTGCAGGGCGAAACCGGCATCACCTTCGTCTTTGTCACCCATGATCAGGAAGAAGCGCTGACCATGTCCGACCGGATCGCGGTGATGTCCGAAGGGCGCATCCTGCAGACCGGCACCCCGCACGAGATCTATCACCGCCCGCGCGAACGCTTCGTGGCCGATTTCATCGGCGACACCAATTTCCTGGAGGTCGAGGTGGCCGAGGCGGACGGGGCGGCGGCACAGGTGAAGCTGCCCGGCGGCGCGCTGCATAGTGCACGGTTGCCCGGCGGGCTGCGCCCCGGCGCGGGCGCACGGGTCACCGTGGTGATCCGCCCGGAGCAGGCGCAACTGGTGGCGCCGGGGCAGGGGGTGCTGGCGGCGACAGTGGAGAAATCCGTGTTCTTCGGCACCGACACCCATGTGCATCTGCATCTGGAAGGCGGCGCGCCCTTCATCCTGCGCCGCCAGAACACCGGCGCCATGCCGGAACCGGACCCCGGCAGCGCCGTGGGCCTCGCGCTGGCCGAGGGCGCGTTGCAGGTGGTGGGGGACTGAGGCGATGGCCGAGCCGCGCGAAAGCCACCGTTGGAAATGGCTGCTCTGCGCACCGGCGCTGACGATTCTGGTGCTGGCGGCCTCGGGGCCCTTGCTGATCGTGCTGGTCTATTCCTTCCTGACGCCCGGCAACATGGGCGGGGTGATCTGGGAATTCTCGACCGAAGGGTGGTTCCGCGTCTTCTTCCGCCGCGACATCTTCGACCCCGCGGATGTGAGCCTCAACACCGCGCATCTGACGATCCTGTGGCGGTCGGTCTGGCTGTCGCTGCAGACCACGGTGATCTGCGCGGTCCTGGGCTTTCCCACCGCCTGGTTCATCGCCACGCGGCCCGCCAACACGCGCACGGTCTGGCTGTTCCTGATCACGATTCCCTTCTGGACCAACCTGCTGATCCGGACCTTCGCCATTCAGGAACTGATCCGCAATTCGGGGACTATCAACACGCTGCTGATCTGGGCGGGCGTGATCGACGCGCCGATCCAGATGCTGTTTTCCGAATTCGCCATCCTTCTGGGCATGGCCTATGTTTTCCTGCCGCTGATGGTGTTGCCGCTCTACGCGGCGATGGACAAGCTGGATTTCCGGCTGGTCGAGGCGGGCTATGACCTTTACGCCAGCCGCCTTCAGGTGCTGCGCCATGTGATCCTGCCGCTGGTCAAGCCGGGGTTCATCGCGGGGTCCATCCTCGTCTTCATCCCCTCCATCGGCGCCTATGTCACGCCGCGCGTGCTGGGCGGGGGGCGCACGCTGATGCTGGGCAACCTGATCGACCTGCAATTCGGGCAGGGGCGCAACTGGCCGCTGGGCGCGGCGCTGGCGATCACGCTGCTGGTGATCGTGGTGGCGGCGCTGCTGTTCTACCTGCGCACGCTCAACCGCGAGGAGGGGCCCCGCCATGGCTGAGGCGACCGGACGCTATGCCCCCGCCGACCGGACCACGGTCGCGAAGCCGCGCCGCCGCGCGCGCAACTTCGACGTGCGCCACCTGCCGGGGTTCGGGGCGGTGGCGATCTTCACCTTCTTCATGCTCTACGCACCGATCCTGATACTGGTGGTGTTTTCCTTCAACGCTGCGCCCAGCCAGGCGCAATGGGGCGGCTTTTCGCTGCAATGGTATGAAGCCGCCTTCAACAACCGGCAGGTGCGCGAGGTGTCGATCCGCTCGCTGTGGCTGGCGCTGGTGGCCTCGGGGATCGCCACCACCGTGGCCACGCTGGCCGCGTTGGGCACAACGCGGGTGCGCCGCTTTCCGGGTCAGACCATGATCTATGCGCTGATCAACCAGCCGCTGATGGTGCCCGAGATCGTTACCGGCGTGGCGCTCCTGATCTTCTTTGCCGCGATCAAGGTGCAGACGGGGTATACCGGCATGGGGTATCTGGTGGCCGCGCATACGGCGTTCTGCATCCCGTTTGCCTATCTGCCGATCCGCGCGCGGCTGGAGACAATGGACATCACGCTCGAACGTGCGGCGGCGGACCTTTACGCCAGCCCCTTTCAGGCGTTCCGCCATGTGACCCTGCCGCTCCTGGTGCCCGGGATCGTGGCCGGGTTCATGCTGGGCTTCGTCATCTCGCTCGACGCGGTGGTGATCACCGAATTCGTCAAGTCGGCGGGGCAGGACACGCTGCCCACCTACATGCTGGGCCAGTTGCGCCGCAACATCACGCCCGAGATGAACGCCATCGCCACCCTGTTTCTGGCGCTGTCACTGTGTATCGTGACGGCGTTTTTCCTGCTTACCCGCAAGCGCGGGTAGGCCAACCATCCGACAAGGGAGTCACTCATGAAACGAATGCTTGCAACATCGCTGGCAGCACTGATCGCCGGCGGGTCCATGGCCGCCGCCGACGAGGTCGTCAATTTCTACAACTGGGGCAACGTGACCCCGCCCGAGCTGATCGAGCGCTTCGAGGCCGAAACCGGCATCCGCGTGACCGTCACCGACTATGACAGCAACGACACCGCGCTGGCGCGTATCCGGCAGGGCGGGCACGGGTTCGACCTTGTGGTGCCGTCGAACAACTATGTCGAGACCTGGATCGAGGAAGGGCTGGTGATCCCGCTCGACCGCGACATCGTCACCAACATCGACAACATTGCCCCCGAGTGGATGGATGTCGATTTCGACCCGGGCCGTCAGTATTCGACCCCCTATTTCTGGGGCACCACCGGGCTGATCGTGAACACCTCGGTCTATGACGGCGACCCGCACACGTCGGGCATCATCTTCGACCCGCCGGAGGAGTTGAGCGGCCGCATCAACGTGGTCCCCGAGATGTCGGACATCATCACCATGGCGATCCGCTATCACGGCGGGCAGCAGTGCGAGACCGACACCGATATCCTCCGCCAGGTGCGCGACACGCTGATGGACGCGCGCGAGCATTGGCTGGCGATGGATTACGGCAACATCGACGCCTATGTCGCCAACGACATTTCCGCCGGGGTCTACTGGAACGGCGGCGCCATGCGCGCGCGGCTGCAGAACGACGATCTGGTCTACGGCTACCCGCAGGAGGGTTTCTCGGTCTGGATGGACAACGTGATGGTGCTGTCCGATGCCCAGAACCCCGAAGGGGCGATGAAATTCGTCAACTTCCTGCTGGAGCCGGAAAACGCGGCGGCGATCTCCAACTTTTCGCGCTATGCCTCGGGCGTGGTCGGGTATGAGGCGTTCCTGGAAGAGGAAATGCGCACCGCCCCCGAGATCGTCACCCCGCCGGAACTGGTCGGCGCGGGCGCCTTCTCGATCCCCTGCCCGCAGGAGGTCAACGACATCTACTCGCAGATCTGGACGGAGTTGATGCAGTAAGCTG
Organism: Paracoccaceae bacterium; assembly: GCA_007121115.1. Lineage (GTDB taxonomy): Bacteria > Pseudomonadota > Alphaproteobacteria > Rhodobacterales > Rhodobacteraceae > Rhabdonatronobacter. Next base: position 5,515 of record SKMI01000010.1, read on the forward strand.
CACAAGCAAGACCCCCCGGCGCTTGTGGCGCCGGGGGAGCCGTGCTCGCTACATGAGAAAGTCTCCCGCGCTCGAGGCGTTGCGACCGCGACAGGCAGCACTGCGGACGGAGTGGACATTCGTGGTAAGCCAGACCGTAAACGACTGGCCGCTCGCGTTACATGAGCATTACCGATCATGCCACCTATCACACCAGAAGAGTCTATTCTAATTCAGGCCCTCGCTTTAGCGGAGTCTTATGTGAATCTTGGAGAGCTTGAGGTCGGCAATGATCCATTGATCTCTGACAATATCGATAGAGTTTTTGGTCCGACTGGAAAAAAACTGACCCAGTTGGGGCACTCCGTTTTTCAAGGCCAGGGTACCCTGGTCAGCGTATTTTACATGTTTCTTGTACTGCCCCACGAATGGGCGAAACATACCGGGAGTGACTTCAAGAATCTCGACCTTTCAAAAGCTGAGGCTTTTGCGAGAGCGAAAGCTAAGGTGGAGCCGATTTGCGACGGACAAGAAAAATATGAAGAAAACTATGGAGCGCTCAGACACTTCAGGAATGCACTGTCCCACGGTCGCATTTACGGGTGCGAAGATGGCCTGATCATCGAGGATAAAAAGGGGAAAAAATTCTACCGCGCTGTGTATTCTTACGAGGTCCTTGGGGAGCTTGCGCAGCACCTCTATGAGGCGATCAGGACACACCTGCACATGGCGATGTCTCAGCGGCCGCCGAAAGCCTGATGTACCTGTTTCAAGTCATACGACCGTCTGCGAAGGACGCCTTTCTGTCAGCAAAAATGTTGCATCGAGTGTCCAACACCAGCGTCCAAGGGCACCGACCGTGCGGCTCAGAGAATACTCACCTCCACGCTCTCGGCGAGGGTGTTGGCGATGAAGCAGTAGCGATGCGCGCGGGCCTGCATCTCGTTCAGTTTCGCGTCATCCACCGAAAACCCGGTGTCGAAGCGCACCACCGGGTGCAGGTCGATGCGTGTCACCGCCATCTGCCCGCGCGGGTTCTTGCCCAGATGGGCCACCGCGTGGTCGTGATAACTCGCCACGGGCCACCCGGCTTTCGCGCAGAGCGCAAGGAAGGTCATCATGTGGCAGCTTGACAGCGCCGCCGCCAGCGCCTGTTCGGGGTTGGTGTGCCCCGGTGCGCCGCCCCAGTCCGGGGCGGCGTCGGCGATGACCTCATGCTGCGCGTCATACTGCACCGTATGCGCGTTGGAATAGGCGCCGGTTTCCAGGCGCGGCGCCGTGCGCTGCCAGTGCAGATCAATCGCCAGGTTGGACATCGGGGGCCCTCCGATCAGGCGGCGGCAAGCCGCTTTCTGGGGTCATAGAACGGCTTTTCGACCACCGTGGCGGTGGTGATGCCCGAATCGGTCATCACCTCCAGCCGCGTGCCAAGGCCTGCGTGCTCCACCGTCACCATGGCCAGCGCGATGTTGCGCTCCAGCCGTGGCGAATACACGGCCGAGGTGACCTGACCCACCGCCGCCTGGCCGTTCCAGACGGTCCAGAAGCGGGTATTCGGCCCGGCCATCGGCGCGCCGTCGATGATCAGCCCCACCTGCTTGCGGCTCACGCCTTCGTCCCGGATGCGCCGCAGCGCCGCCTTGCCGATGAATTCGGCCTCCATCTCCAGGTCCAGCAGCCGGTCGAGGCCCAGCTCATAGGGGTTGGTGTGGATATCGGCGTCGGCGTGATAGGACAGCATCCCCCCTTCGATCCGCCGGATGGTCGAGGTGTGGCCGGGTTTCAGCCCCCACGGCACGCCGGTGGCCATGATCCGCTCCCACAGCGCCTCGCCGCGCGAGCCGTCGCGCAGGTAAAGCTCGTAGCCCAGTTCCGACGACCAGCCGGTGCGCGAGACGATCAGCGGGATCCCGTCCAGTTCCACCTCACGCCACCAGTAGTAGCGCAGGTCCATGATCGCGTCGCCGAAGAGCGCGCGCATGATCTCGCCCGATTTCGGCCCCTGCAGTTGCAGCGGCGAGACGTCGGGCTCGGTGATGGTCACGTCCATACCCGCATGCACCGCCACCCCCTGCGCCCAGAGCAGGATGTCGCTGTCGGCGAGCGAGAGCCAGAAGTGGTCTTCGGCCAGCTTGAGCAGAATGGGGTCGTTCAGGATCCCGCCGTCAGCATTGGTGATCAGCACGTATTTGCACTGGCCGACCTGCATCTTCGACAGGTTGCGCGGGGTCAGCATCTGGGTGAAGCGCGCGGCATCGGGGCCGGTGACCTCGACCTGCCGCTCCACGCCAACGTCGCACAGGATCGCGTCATTGACCAGGTTCCAGAAGTTTTGTTCCGGATCGCCGAAATCGCGCGGAATATACATGTGGTTGTAGACCGAGAACCCCTGCGCCCCCCAACGCACCGTGGCGTCGAAATAGGGGGACTTGCGGATCTGGGTGCCGAAACCGAACTCGTGTGGCTGCATGGTCGTGCCCTCCCTTGGGTTGCGCGGCGGCCCGTCCGGGCCATGGCGCGCGGTGTCTCCTGCACTCCAGATAGGGACTCTTGCGCGGCGCCGTGGCCTGAAATGAGGCCCCGGAAACGTCCACGCAGGCCCTTTCGAAGGCTCATGGCAGGCCAAGTGGGCGGGCCGTGCCCTAACCGGTCCTTCCGGTCAGTTTGGCCAGGTTTGGCTGCGCGGATTTCACCTGCCGCGCGGCAATGTAGACCACCCAGCGGTCGATGCCGATCTCGGCCTCCAGAAGCCCGTCCATCAGCGCCTGAAACGCCGCCATGCCGGGCACCACCACGGTCATCACGTAGTCCATGCCGCCGCCAGTGGCGATGCAGTCGGTGATCTCGTCCAGGGTGCGGACATGCGCCTCGAACCGGTCAAAATCGGCCTTGCGGTGATGAATGAGCGAGACCGTGACCACGACCTTCAGGACCTCGGCAACCTTGTCCAGCGCGATATCGCCGCGAAATCCGCGGATGAACCCGTCCGCACGCAGCCTGGTCAGCCGCTCCCAGCAGGGCGTGGGCGACAGGTTCACGATCTCGGCCAGTTGCGTCTTGCTCAGCTGCCCGTGTTTCTGCACGGCGCTGAGAATGCGGATATCGGCGGCATCGAGTGTGGTTTTCTTGCGCATTGCAAACCAGCTCCAGATCGCCGCCCGGCGGGAGCCGGGCAACGCAAGATGGGCCAGTCCCGAGGGCAGGGCCTGCACAGGATATTGCGCGCGCCGCGTGCCGCCGCGCGGTCGATTGCGACCAGTTGGCGGACCAAAGCGAATCCGCAAGCGCGGCCATCGCGTGCACGGGGCGGCAAAACGCGCTCCGGCCGATATGGACGGCTTGGGCATTTGCCTGTATCACTGCGCCAACCCAAGACCAAAGGTGTGGACCATGAATTTCCTGCTTCGCCTGCTGACCTGGTGGAACAGTCAGACCCTGGGCACCCAGTTCTTCACCTGGCGCAAGGGCGTGCTGGTGGGCGAGGATGGGCAGGGCAACCGCTTCTATCGCTCGCGCGATGGCAAGCGCCGCTGGGTGATCTACAATGGCGAGACCGAGGCCAGCCGCGTCAGCCCCGAATGGCATGGCTGGCTGCACCACACCTGGGACGAGCCGCCAACCGAACGCCCGATGGAACACAAGCCCTGGGAGCGCCCGCATCAGGAAAACCTGACCGGCACCGCCATGGCCTATGCCCCCGCCGGGTCCATCCGGCGCGCCACCCCCGAAGAACGGCGCGATTACGAGGCATGGCGCCCGGAATGAGCGCTCGGCACGTGAACAGACCACCCGCGCCGGGCGGGGCGACACGGCGCGCGGTCGGCGCACTCGTCAGCGTGGCGCTGTGGCTCATGGTGTCCCCGGCCGCCGCGCAAGAGGTGGTGTCGGCGCCGGGCGCCGTTCTGCGCGGGCTGGACAAGGTGGCGGGCGCAAGCCGCGACATGGAGTTGCGCGTCGGCGAAACTGCCGAGCTTGGCCGGTTGAGCGTGACACTTGCCGAATGCCGCTACCCGCCCGCCGACCCGGCCTCCGAAGCCTTTGCGTGGATCACCGTGCGTGACGATGCGCGCGAACAGGTGCTGTTCGACGGCTGGATGATTGCCTCGAGCCCGGCGCTGCACGCCCTCGATCATGCGCGCTACGATGTCTGGGTGCTGACCTGTATCACCTCCTGAGCCGGGGGTATCGCCCGCACGGCGTTGAAATCTGCCTCCTGCACCAGTGCCTCGCGCAGGAGCGCACGATAGGTTGCGCGCGGCACCTCGATGGCGCCCAGGCTGGCCAGATGCGGGGTCAGGAACTGCGTGTCGAACAATCGGAACCGGCCCGCGCGCAGCCGGTGGATCAGGTAGGCCAGCGCGATCTTGGACCCGTCCCGCCGGGTCGAGAACATCGATTCGCCGAAGAAGGCCGCGCCGATGACCAGCCCGTAGACCCCGCCGATCAGCGTGCCATCACTCTCGTCCCAGACCTCGAGGGAATGGGCATCCCCGCGCGCGTGGAGCGCCAGGAACAGCGCGCGGATCGGTCGGTTGATCCAGGTCTCGGGTCGGTCGGCGCAGGCGTCGATCACCCGGGCGAAGGCGCGGTCGGTGGTGATCGTGAAGCCCCCCCGGCGCAGGCTGCGGGCGAGCGATCGCGAGATATGGAACCCGTCCAGCGGAAAGATGCCGCGCAGGCGTGGGTCGAGCCAGAAGAGCGCCGCGCTGTCGCGGCTTTCGGCCATGGGAAACAGCCCCGCGCGATAGGCTGCCAGCAGCAGGTCCGGGGTTATGGGCGCAGCGCTGTCGTCCCCGCCACGCATCAGCGCGCGCCCTTTGTACGGGGCGCCCTCGGGCCGCCCCGGCGGCCCGCGCGCCGCGCCCCCTCGATGGGGGCAAGGCGCGCTCCCCCGTCAGCGGTCCGGGCGCCGGTCACCGCCCGAGCCACGCGTTGACGGCGGCGACAAACGCTTCGCCGCGCGCTTCGAAATCCGGGAACTGGTCGAAGCTCGCCGCCGCCGGGGCGAGCAGCACCACCTCGCCTGGCTGGGCGTCTTCGGCGGCGCGGGCCACGGCGGCTTCCATGGTCTCGCAGATCGCGTGGGGCGTTTCGCCCAGTTGCAGTGCGAACTCGCGCGCCGAATGGCCGATCAGATAGGCCTTGGCCACCGCCCCGAACTGCGGTGCCAGCGCGGCGATTCCACCCGCCTTGCCCAGCCCCCCGGCGATCCAGCGGATCCGGTCGAAGGCGCGCAGCGCATGGGCCGCGGCTTCGGCATTGGTGGCCTTGGAGTCGTTGACAA
>SKMI01000123.1 GCA_007121115.1 Paracoccaceae bacterium
CTTTCGCTGATGAACAGCTGCAATTCGCCCGGTTCGCTGAAATCCACCTGCGTGGCCAGCAGGGTGAGCGAGGCGAGCCTGCCCTGCCCGTCGCGCGCCATCTGTGCGGCCTTGGCCGCCAGCAGGGTACCGCCCAGGCAATAGCCCATGCCATGGATCTTCTGCTTGGGCACGATCGCCTCGACCGCGCCAAAGGCTTCTTCGATTGCGTCAAAGTAATCGGCCATGCCCATGTCGCGGTCTTCGGCCGTGGGGTTGCGCCATGACACCATGAACACGGTATAACCCTGTTCGACCAGATACTTGACCAGCGAATTATGCGGGCTGAGATCAAGGATGTAATATTTCATGATCCAGGCCGGCACGATCATGATCGGCTCGGCCTTGACCTTGTCGGTCTGGGGGGCGTAATGGATCAGCTCCAGCAGATGGGTGCGGAACACCACCTTGCCCGGCGCCGTTGCCACCTCGCGGCCGGGCACGAAATCCTCGGCGCCCACGGCCGGTTTGCCGGACATGGTGCGCTCCCAGTCTTCCATAAAATGCTGCATCCCGCGCGCCAGATTGCCGCCGCCTTCGCGCATCGTGGCCGCGGCGACCTCGGGGTTGGTGGCGATGAAGTTCGAAGGTGACACCGTGTCCAGCATCTGCCGCATGATGAAGGACACCACATGCGCCTCGCGCTCGGACAGGCCGTCGATGTCGCAGGCCGTGTTGTACCACCATTGCTGGGTCAGCAGAAAGCTCTGGTGCATGACGTTGTAGGGCCATTGCTGCCAAGCCTCGTGGTCGAAGCGGTGATCATGGGGCAGCGGATCAATGCAGCCCGGCGTGTTGGGGTCACGCGCAAGCTGGTTCATGTAGAGGCCAAGGCGCGTCGCCTTGCGCGCGGCTTTTTCGGCCAGTTGCAGCTGCTTGCCGGGCGCGCCCATCAGGTGAACGCCCCAGTTGAAGAATGTCGATGCCAGCCCGTAAGGCGTCACCCCCAGCGTGAAGCGCGCAAGATGGGCGTTTGCAGCGCGATCCAGGCTTTTGGTGCTGTAGCGGTCCGGCAACTCGAAGGGCGAGCGGTGGACAAACTCGGGCGGCTCGGGCGCCAGATCGCAGGGCTCGTCCGCCTGATCCTCCTGTTCATCGCGCGACTGCTGTTCATCGCGCGGCTCGGGGTTCGCATTTTCTGAAGCGGTCCGGCTTTCGCTCTGGGATTTTTCAGCGTCAATTCGCGTGTCGGGCATCTGGTCCTCTGAGGTCATGACTGTGGATAAATGGAATGGGGCCAGGGCACCTAGCCCATGCGTAGCCCGCCGTTGACGGTCAGCGTGGCGCCCGTGATGTAGCCCGCGTCGTCCGAGGCCAGGAACTGCACGCAGCGGCCGATCTCGTCAGGATCGGCCAGACGCGAAAGGGGTATCTGTTTGAGAAGCTTCTCAACCAGCTTGTCAGGCACCGCTTCAACCATGGCCGTGTCGGCATAGCCCGGCGCGATCGCATTGACGGTAATCCCCTTGGCGGCGGATTCGTGGGCCAGTGCGCGGGTAAACCCCTCAACCCCGGCCTTTGCCGCGCAATAATTCGTCTGGCCCGCCTGCCCATGCGCGGCATTGACCGACGAGATGTTGATGATGCGCCCGAAACCGCGTTCGCGCATCCCGCCGATCACCTGGCGCGTGACGTTGAACATGGAGCCCAGATCGATCCGCAGCACGGCGTCCCAATCCGCGCGATCCATCTTGTGGAACATGACATCCTTGTTGCACCCGGCATTGTTGACCAGAATATCCACCGGTCCGATGGCCTCTTCAACGTCTTTCATGCCCTGCACGCAGGCGTCGTAATCGCTCACATCCCACTCGAAAACCGGCATGCCGGTTTCGTCGGCGAAGGCCTTTGCCTGATCCCCCGCGCCCAGATGGGAAACGGCCACGCGCACGCCCGCATCCTCCAGCGCCCGTGCTGCCGCAGCGCCAAGTCCTTGAACGCCGCCCGTCACAAGGGCGGTTCTGGTTTGATCACTCATGTACCTGTTCCTTTCCGTCTGGTTTTCGTGCGGCCGGGGGCATCACCCCTCGCGCTCCAGCAACAAGGCGATGCCCTGCCCGCCACCGATGCACAGCGTGACAAGCCCGCGCCGAAGACCATCCCGCGCCATGGAATGCATCAGCCGGGTGGCAAGGATGGCCCCGGTCGCCCCGATCGGATGGCCATGCGCGATGGCGCCCCCTTCGGGATTGACGCAATCCTCGGACAACCCAAGCTCATTGGCCACGGCGATGGCGATGGCGGCGAACGCCTCGTTGATCTCGGCGCGCTCCACATCGCCTGCCGACCATCCGGCGCGCTCAAGCGCCTGCTGCACCGCAGGCACCGGACCCAGCCCGAACATGCCCGGTGCAACAGCCCCCACGCCGCTGGCCACCAGCCGCGCGGCAACCTCAAGCCCGTGTTCGGCCGCAAACCCCGCCGTGGTGACAATCATCGCCGCCGCGCCCGAATTGAGCCCCGGCGCGTTTCCTGCGGTGATGGTTCCATCCTTGCGGAATGCGGGGCGCAGCTTGGCCAGTCCTTCGGCGGTGGCGTCCGCGCGATTCGATTCGTCCTCCTTGAATTCGGTATTGCCCGATTTGGCCTTGACCTCCACGGGCAGGATTTCATCGGCGAAATGGCTCGCCTCCTGCGCCCTGGAAAACCGCTGGTGCGACCGTGCCGCCCAGGCGTCCTGCGCCTCGCGGCTGATCTGGTGTTCGGCAACCAGGTCTTCGGTATGCCAGCCGGAATGTTCGCCCGAAAAGGCATCATTGAGCCCGTCGCGCAACATGGCGTCATCGATCCTGCCCGGCCCCATCCGGTAGCCCCAGCGGGCGCGATCCAGCAGATAGGGGGCCTGATCCATGTTCTCCATGCCGCCTGCGATCACGCACTCGGCCTCGCCCAGACGCACAAGCCGCGCGGCCGAGGCAATCGCCTCGGCCCCCGATCCGCAGACGCGGTTGACGGTCATGGCCGGCACCGATTCGGGCAGGCCACCGTTGAGCGTGGCCTGCCGCGCGGGGTTCATGCCCGCCCCCGCCTGGATCACATTGCCGAACACGACCGACGAGACCTTTTCGGGCGCAAGGCCGCTGCGCCGGACCGTCTCGCCGATGACCAGCGCGCCCAGATCGGGCGCGGCAATGGCCTTCAGGCTGCCGCCGAATTTGCCGATGGCCGTACGGACGGGATGACACAGAACGATTTCAGTATCTTGCATGATCAAAGTTCTTTCCCCTTGGATGCTCTGGCATTGCGTCCTGCCAGAGCATCGGTCGTCTTTCAGGTCTGGCAGGGCCAATTGCCCCTCCGGGACAATGCCCGCAGCGCGCATGCCCAACGCCGCGCCGCCCCTGGCGCGGCACTGACACGCCGCCGGATTCGAACGGACCTTACCCGCTCGGCGATCCCGCGCCATTAACACGCGTTAATGTCGTCCGGTTGCAGGGCGGGTTATCAAACCCCAGTGCCAACTTGGGTGCGCGGTGCTGATCCGATCCGCGCAAGACCGCGTCTGCGTCGTATAACCCGGGTTAATGCACCCGGTTCGCACCGTTGCTACCCTTTTACGGCTGGTCGCCATCGGCGTCCGCAACAAGGAGTCACTTCGCCCATGACAGCAGCCCCACAAGACCCGAAGCCGGACGAAACCCCCGCGCCAATGCCAGAGGTGCCGGAACAACCTGTTCGGGAGGTGCCCACCCCGCCGGATGAAACCCCCCGGCCACCAAGGGAAACACCGCTGCCCGGGCCTTCCGAAGCCCCGCCTCTGCCGGATGAGGTGCCAGCCGGGCCACCTGACGAAGCCTGACCGGCATCGCTCACAAGGGCAACGATCAGACAGTCGCGCGTGCGGCAAGATGCTGTGCCGCACCGCACTTCCCGCGGCGCAGGAGATCCCGAAGCTGCATCAGCAAACGCAAAAGGAACATTGCATGAAACGTCTGAACGGAAAAACCTGTCTCGTCACCGGTGCCGGCAAGGGCATCGGCAGGGCCACCTGCCTGCGCCTGGCTGAAGAAGGCGCACATGTCGCCGTCACCGATATCGAGGATGACGATGGCAAGGCCGTATGCGACAGCATCACGGAACAGGGTGGCACAGCGCACTACTGGCACCTTGACGTCACAGACCCCGACGCGGTGCGCAAAGTGTTCGATGCCGTTGCCGACCGCTTTGGCCAGATCGATGTGCTGGTGAACAACGCCGGCATTGCCGGGGCCAACAAACCGACCCACGAAATCGACCCCGAGGAGTGGCGCAAGGTGATCGAGGTCAACGTGAATGCCGTCTTCTACTGCACCAGGGCGGCCATTCCTCATCTGAAAAAGGCCGGCGGTGGCAGCATCGTCAACCTGTCCTCGATCTACGGCCTGGTCGGCGCGCCCGATCTGCCGCCCTATCACGCCTCCAAGGGGGCGGTGCGGCTGATGAGCAAGACCGACGCGCTGCTTTATGCAAGCGAAGGCATCCGCGTGAATTCGGTCCATCCCGGCTTCATCTGGACGCCGCTGGTGGCCGAGCTTGCCGAGGCGTCGGAGGAGGGCGCGGAAGCGTTTCGCAAGGGGCTTGATGACCTGCACCCCATCGGCCATGTGGGCGCGCCCGAAGATATCGCAGCCGGGGTTGCCTATCTGGCATCCGATGACGCAAAATTCGTGACCGGATCGGAACTTGTCATCGATGGCGGGTACACCGCACGCTAACCGGAGCATCCGCGCGCGCGCCGGGCTGCCACGTTCACGCGCGCGGGCCCATCAACCGGAAGGACTGCATCATCATGCCCGCAAAATCGAAAGCCCAGCAAAAAGCGGCCGGGGCCGCGCTGGCTGTCAAACGGGGCGAGGCGGATAAATCCGACCTCCAGGGGGCCTCGAAGGAGATGTTCGAAACCATGAGCGAAGAAGAACTGGAAGACTTCGCCGCAACGCCCCGCGAAGATCTGCCCGAGAAGGTCGACGGCGACGACTGACCGGCCCGCACGCCAGCTGCGCGCAGGCCGGAAAGCCGTGGTCGCCGGGCCATCGGGCGAACCGATCAATTGTTTTCGGACTCGCCGTCAGTGGTTTCCCACAGATCCGAGAACGCATCCCAAGCATTGGCGAAGCCTGCCATCAGCTCGTCCCAGGCGCTGCTGGTGCTTTCCTGCAGCGCGCCATAACGCTCGCCCAGCACGTTGCGGGCCTGCCGCAATGAGCGCAACTGCTCACGGCCCGCTTCTTTCGCAGCGTCATCCAAGTCGGCCCAGTTCTCGCGCAAGGTTTCTTCCCGGCGCTCGATCTCGGTATCCAGGCGATCCAGGGTCTCGCGCACGGTGGCCAGGGCTTCGTCACGCTCCTGCGCGGAATACTCCGCAACAGCCTCCATCGCCTCGGAGACTTCGGCGCGCACATCCTCTACCGTGGTCGGCTCGGCATCGTCCTGCCCAAGGGCGGGCAGCGCAAGGGCGCAACTCAGCGCCCCGGCCAAGGCGCCGGCCTTCAGTCGGCTGGTGTGGAAATTCATCGCCATCGCCCTCATTTGAAACGCGCTTTCGCACTTTCGAAAGTGTTCGTGGCCTTCTCCCAGATGCTCTCGAAGCCTGCCTTGATGTCGTCCCACGCGCTGTCGCTGGCCTCGGCCATCTCGTCGAGCTTTGCCTTGGCCACGTCACGTTGGGCACGCAGGTCCTTGAGCTGGTCTTCGTATTCGATCTTTGCGCCGACCTTGGCCTCATCGGCCTTGGCCTGCAATTTTTCGATATCTGCATTCCACTGCTCGATCCGAGCCTTGGCCTTTTCGACATACTGTTCGCGGTCGGACATGATGGTCTCCTTGCGATTGGGTTGGAGTTTTGCGTATCCCGGATCTTGAACACACTTGCAGGACCCTGGCATTGATCTGGGTTAAGGACGGGTGGCGGCCTGTGTGGTCATGCTGCAGAGGCTTGAACAAGGAGACCCGATCATGTCCGAAACAGACAAACTTTCGCTGCCCGTCATGCAGCTTGCCCGCGACAATGATGAGTTTCGCAAGGTCCTCTGGACCGGCAAGAATGTGCAACTTGTCCTGATGGCCATACCCGAAGGGGGCGAGATCGGCGGCGAGGTCCATGAAGGCCATGACCAGCTGCTCTGGTTCGTTCAGGGCACAGGCCGGGCCAAGATCGGCGATGTGGAATGCGACATTGCGGATGGCGATGTCAGCATCGTGCCCTCGGGCACCTATCACAACTTCCGCAATACCGGATCGGGGATGCTGAAACTCTTTACCACCTACAGCCCGCCCGAGCATGAACCCGGCACCGAACACGCCACCAAGCGTGAAGCCGATCAGGACGGCTGAAGCCAAGCTGCGCGCCCGGAGGCTGCAGCCGTCAGCACCAGTGATCAGAGAGCGCTATGACCGCCCGGGTATCGGGCCTTCTGCCTGCCGACTCCGGTCTGGCGGCGCGCGCTGCGCGGAGGGGTGACTGGCGGTTTTCCCGGGCCAGACCGGTTCGGCGCAACAAACATATCTGACGGATGGGAGCAGCGGGAATGACCAGGGTCGATACGATTATCGTGGGCGCGGGCACGGCGGGGCTTTCTGCCCTGCGCGAGGTGCGCCGCCATACCGAGGATGTCCTGCTGATCAACGACGGGCATTGGGGCACCACCTGTGCCGCCAATGGCTGCATGCCTTCCAAGGCGCTGATCGAGGCGGCCAATGCCTTTCACCGCCGCCACGCGATGGAGAGCTTCGGCATCCGCGGCACCGACGCGTTGCGCGCCGATATCCCGGCGGTGCTTGCCCATGTGCGCAAGCTGCGGGACAGTTTCGTGGCGGGGCCGGAATCGGTGCCGGAGAAGCTTGGCGCGCGCGCGATCTCTGGCCGCGCGCGGCTGGATGGGCCGGATTGCGTCACGGTGAATGGCGACCGGATCCAGGCCCGCGCAATCATACTGGCACCAGGCAGCCGCCCCATTGTGCCAAAGCCCTGGGCCGAATTCGGCGAACGGATCCTGACCACGGACAGCCTGTTCGAACAGACGGACCTGCCGCGCCGCATCGCGGTGGTCGGCATGGGGGCGATCGGGGCTGAAATCGCGCAGGCGCTGGCGCGGCTTGGCATGACGGTCGCGGGGTTTGACGCGGCCGAAGGGCTGGCGGGCATTGATGACGCGCAGGTGCTTGCGGCCTTTCAGCCGCTGCTGGAACGGGACATATCGCTGCATCTGGGCGCCCCTGCCGAACTGGAGGCTGTGGACGGGGCCATCCGCGTGACGGGCGCGGGCGCGCCGTTCATGGCCGACGCCGTGCTGGCCGCCATGGGGCGGCGTCCGAATGTCGATGATCTGGGGCTGGAAACGCTGGGCGTGCCACTGGATGACGACGGCCTGCCAGAGCTTGATCCGAGCACGCTGCGCATTGGCGACCTGCCGGTTTTCCTGGCCGGTGACGCCTATCCCTACCGTGCCCTGCAGCATGAAGCCGCGGATGAGGGGCATATCGCGGGGCGCAACGCGGCACCGGATGGGGCGGCACGGTCCCATTGCCGCCGCACGCCGCTGTCCATTGTCTTCGCATCGCCGCAGGTGGCCCGCGTGGGCCAGCCGCTGTCGGACCTTCAGGACACGCAGATCGTCAGCGCCGAGGCGGATTTTTCCAGACAGGGCCGCGCCCGGATAAAGGCGCAGGCCGAAGGGGTGTTGCGCATCCATGCGGCGCTGCCCGACGGCAGGATACTTGGTGCGGAAATGTGCGTGCCGGGGGCCGAACACCTTGCCCATCTGCTGGCACTTGCCATCGAACGCGGCCTGACCGTGTCCGAGATGCTGGCGATGCCGTTCTACCACCCGGCGTTGGAAGAAGGCTTGCGCGGGGCGCTGCGGCAGCTGCAAAAGGACCTGCCCGTTGAAGCGGGGTCTGACCTCTCGGGCTGCGAGAGTATCGGCCATGATGCGCTTGACTGACCTGCCATCATGGGGCGCATGACGCCGACCATATGGCTGGCCTTGGCCGGATTTGTGGCCACGGCGATCAGCTTTGGCCCGGCGCGTATGGGTTTTGGCCTGTTTCTGCCCACCTTCCGCGAGGCGTTCGACCTGGACACAACGCAGGCCGGGTTTATCGCCAGCCTCGGGTTTCTGGCCTTTCTCATTGCCCTGCCCCTGGCCGCATGGCTGGGCAGGCGTGTCGGCCAGCGCGTGCCGGTCGTGCTGGGCGCGATGTCGGCAAGTGTGGGCTTCGCGCTTGTCGCGGTGGCCCAGGGCAGCATGGGCCTGACAGCGGGCGTCACGCTTGCGGGGGCGAGTGCGGGTTTCTGCTGGGCACCGTTCAACGATGCGGCCGAACGCGTGGTCTCGCCCGGCGTGCGCCCCGGCACGCTTTCGGCGATCGCCACAGGAACCACGGTTGGCGTCGCCGTGACCGGGGCGCTGTATCTTGGCGTGACCTCCGGCGGGATCGACTGGCGATTTGTCTGGGGCATGTTCGCTGTCCTTGGCCTGGCGGGGGCGCTTCTGGCCGCGCGCGGCGTTCCGGGCGGGCGGGTGGCCAAATCCGCCCAGACCACGGACACCCGCAGCTTCCTGCGCCGCGAGGCCGCCCCCCTTCATGGCGCAGCACTTTGCTTCGGCATCTCCAACGCCGTCTATCTTGCCTTCGCAGCCGATCATGTCGTGGCCTCCGGCGGTCTGGACGGATTGCCGGAGGGCGGGGCGGCGGCGATGATCTTTCTCAGTTACGGGCTCTGCGGGCTTGCCGGGCTTGCAACCGGACGGCTTGAGGCATGGATCGGTCTGGTTGCGCTGGTGGGGGTGATATTCGCGGCCTTCACCGGCTCTCTTGTGCTGGTTGCCCTGTGGCCGGGCGGCTGGGGGTCGGTGCTGGTTTCGGCGGGGCTTCACGGTGCCGCCGTGATGATGATCAGCGCGATCCTGTCATTCTGGAGCCTGCGGCTGTTCCCTGGCCGCGGCACGCTCGGGTTTACCGCGGCACTCATCGGGGTGGCCGTTGGCAGTGTGCTCGGTCCGGCGGTCATGGGTGCGCTTGCGGATGTCACCGGGTTGAAAACGGCGCTCCTTGCAACCGCTGCGGTGCCATTGCTTGCAGCAATACTCTTTGCCATCCGGGTGCCCCGGCGCGCATCAGACGCCTCGATTACCGTTGGGCGCATGTAAGATCCAGGGCGTGTGCGTTTGACCCGCGTCAAGGCATGAACCCTGTTATCGACTATGCTGAAGCCATTGTGGGGCAGCGAAACGGCATGAAACACGATCATCAGAAAGCTGTGAAAGCCTTTCTGGCAAACCCGGCCAAGCATGGGCTGACCGGGCCTGTCGAAAGGATCGACACGCATATCTCTCATCTGTTCCTGATCGGCGCGCGGGCCTTCAAGCTCAAGCGCCCGGTGCGCCTGCCTTATCTGGATTTTTCCACGCCAGAGCGGCGGCTGGCCACATGCCAGACGGAACTGCGTCTCAACCGCCGAACCGCGCCCGAGCTGTATCTTGGGGTGCGCCGGATCACCGCGGGGCCGGACGGGCCGGAATTCGATGGCAAGGGGCCGCTCCTTGATGCCGTGGTGGAAATGCGCCGCTTCGATCAGGATGCCATATTCGACCGCATGGCGCAGAAGGGGGCGCTGACATCGCGGCATCTGGACGACTTGGCGCGCGAGATCACGGGCTTTCACGCCAATGCCCCGGTGGATGCGGATGCTGACGGCGTGGACAACATTGCCGGTGTTCTGAAGATCAACGCCGCGGGCTTTGCGCAAAGCGATGTCTTCACGCCAGACGCGGTCGCGCGCCTCACCGCCGCGTTTCAGGCCGGCCTGGACGCCCATGCCGCACGGCTTGATGCGCGGGCACGCGCGGGCCAGGTGCGCCGCTGTCATGGCGATTTGCACCTGCGCAACATCTGCCTTTACCAGGGGCGCGTGCGGCTGTTCGATTGCCTGGAGTTCAACGACGCGCTGGCAACGGTCGATGTGCTCTATGATCTTGCGTTTCTGGCCATGGATCTGTGGCATCGCGGTCTGTGTGCCGAAGCGTCCCGCGTGGTGAACCGCTATTTCGATGCCGGGGCACAGGAAGACGGCTTTGTGCTGATGCCCTTCTTCATGGCCTTGCGCGCCGCGGTGCGCGCGCATGTCACGGCAACCCAGGCCGCGCAGGCCAGCGCCGATCAGGCCGCATTGGCCGATGAGGCGCGCGCCTATTTCGATCTGGCGTGGCTGCTTCTTCAGCCGCAGGCGGCGCGGCTGGTGGCGCTTGGCGGGTTCAGCGGGTCCGGCAAGTCGACCCTGGCCGCAGCGCTCGCCCCGCATCTGGGCGGCGCGCCGGGCGCACGGGTGATCAGCAGTGACCGCACGCGCAAAGCCATGTTCGATGTGCCCCCGACGCAGGCCTTGCCGCAGCGGGCTTACAGTGCGGATGTTTCGGCACGGGTCTACGAGGACATGGCAAGGCGCGCGCAACGCCTGCTGGCCGACGGGGTCAGCGTCATTGCCGACGCCGTGCACGACCGTGCCGAGGATCGCCGCGCGATTGCCGCTGCGGCACAGGCTGCGGGTGTTCCCTTCGACGGGCTTTGGCTTCAGACCGATCCCGATGAGCTTTATAAGCGACTGGACACGCGCGACCCCGGCGCCTCGGACGCGACTGCCGATGTGCTGGCCGGGCAGCTTGCCCGCGCGCCAGGGGTCATGGACTGGCCGGGCGTGCCGACAACCGCA
>SKMI01000053.1 GCA_007121115.1 Paracoccaceae bacterium
CGTCCTGAACGCCCGCCAGCACGAGAAGGAGGCACAGATCGTGGCCGAGGCCGGGCGGTTGGGCGCGGTGACCATCGCCACGAACATGGCCGGGCGCGGCACCGACATCCAGCTTGGCGGCAACGTGGAAATGCGCGTGATCGATGCGCTGGACGCCGACCCGCAGGCCGATCCGACCGAGACCCGCGCCCGTATCGAGGCCGAGGTGGCCGAGGAAAAGAAGCAGGTGATCGCGGCCGGCGGGCTGTTCGTGCTGGCCACCGAGCGCCATGAAAGCCGCCGGATCGACAACCAGTTGCGCGGCCGTTCCGGGCGGCAGGGCGATCCGGGGCGGTCGGTGTTCTTCCTGTCGCTCGAAGACGACCTGATGCGCATCTTCGGCTCGGAGCGGCTGGACAAGGTGCTGTCCACCCTGGGGATGAAGGAGGGCGAGGCGATCGTCCACCCCTGGGTGAACAAGTCGCTGGAAAAGGCGCAGGCCAAGGTCGAAGCGCGCAACTTCGACATCCGCAAGACGCTGTTGAAGTTCGACAACGTGATGAACGACCAGCGGCGCGTGATCTTCGGCCAGCGGCTGGAGATCATGCGCGCGGACGATCTGTCCGATGTGGTTGACGACATGCGTCATCAGGTGGTCGACGATCTGGTCGACCGGACCATGCCGGCCAACACCTATGCCGAGCAATGGGAGCCCGAGGAACTGCGCAAGGAGGCACGCGAGAAGCTGGGCATCGACATTCCCGCCGAGGAATGGGCCGAGGAGGACGGTGTCGATCAGGAGGTCGTGCGCGAGCGGATGTACGAGGCCTCGGACGCGCTGATGGCGCAGAAGGCCGAGGATTTCGGCCCCGAGCAGATGCGCGGGATCGAAAAGCAGATCATCCTGCAGACCATCGACAAGAAATGGCGCGAGCATCTTCTGACGCTCGATCATTTGCGCACGGCGGTGAATTTCCGCGGCTACGCCAACCGTGACCCGCTGAACGAATACAAGTCCGAAGCCTTCATCCTGTTTGAATCGCTTCTGGAATCGCTGCGCGAAGATGTCTCGCAGCAGCTTTCGCGGGTCCGTCCGCTGAGCAAGGAAGAGCAGGACGACATGCTGCGCCAGATCCAGTTGCAGCAGCAGGCACTGCAGGTGGCCGAGGCGAACGACGGCGTGCGGCCGGAGCCTCTGGTGGAAGGCTTCGACGAGATGGACCCCGAGACATGGGGCAATCCGGGCCGCAACGACCCCTGCCCCTGCGGATCGGGGAAGAAGTTCAAGCATTGCCACGGGCGGTTGATCTAGCCCCTGCACGACCACCGCGCTGAGCGCGCCGTCAGCGCTCAATCCGGATCAGCCACCACCGAGAAAAGCCCTGCGCCCAAAGCGCAGGGCGGCGCCCGCAAGGCGCACGGGTGGGTGGGCTGCGGCTTGCGGGCGCTGTTGTCCCCTGACCGTCGCGCCGGGCGCGTCAGCCCTTCATCCCGTCCCAGAAGCTCTTGACCCGGTCGAAGAAGCCCGAGGATTCGGGGTTGTTGTCCGGGCTCAGACGCTCGAATTCCTCCAGCAGTTCCTTCTGCCGCGCGGTCAGGTTGACCGGGGTTTCCACCGCAAGTTCGATCATCATGTCGCCGTGGCCCGCCCCGCGCAGCGCCGGCATCCCCTTGCCGCGCAGACGCATCTGCCGCCCTGACTGGCTGCCCGCGGGCACCTTCACCCGTGAGCGGCCGCCGTCGATGGTCGGCACCTCGACCTCGCCGCCGAGCGCCGCCTTGGCCACGCTGACGGGCACCCGGCAGTAGAGGTTCACGCCGTCACGCACGAAGATCGGATGGTCCGCGACCTCGATGAAGATATAGAGGTCACCCGCCGGACCGCCACGCAGCCCGGCCTCGCCCTCGCCCGACAGGCGGATGCGGGTGCCGGTTTCGACCCCTTGCGGGATATTCACCGAGAGCGAGCGTTCCTTCTCCACCCGGCCCGCGCCGGCGCAGGCCTTGCATGGGTTCTTGACGATCTGGCCGCTGCCGCCGCAGGTGGGGCAGGTGCGTTCGACGGTGAAGAACCCCTGCTGGGCACGGACCTTGCCCATGCCCGAACAGGTCGGACAGGTCACCGGCTCGGCGCCGCCTTCGGCACCGGTGCCGCTGCAGGCATCACAAGCTGCCAGTGTGGTCACGCGGATCGACTTGCGCGCCCCGGCATAGGCTTCCTCGAGCGTGATGCGCATGTTGTAGCGCAGGTCCGACCCGCGGGTGGCGCGCTGCCGCGCTCCGCCGCCGCGCCCGCCGACGAAATCGCCGAACAGGTCCTCGAACACATCGGAAAACGCGCTGGCGAAATCGGCGTTGCCGCCGAACCCGCCCCCCGGACGCCCGCGCGGGCCACCGCCCATGCCGCCCATGCCACCGTCGAAGGCCGCATGGCCGAACCGGTCATAGGCGGCTTTCTTCTGCGGGTCCTTCAGCGCCTCATAGGCTTCGTTGACTTCCTTGAACTGCGCTTCGGCGTCCGGATTGTC
Source organism: Paracoccaceae bacterium (assembly GCA_007121115.1). Classification (GTDB taxonomy): domain Bacteria; phylum Pseudomonadota; class Alphaproteobacteria; order Rhodobacterales; family Rhodobacteraceae; genus Rhabdonatronobacter. The sequence continues at coordinate 2,508 of SKMI01000053.1, forward strand.
GGAATTGCGGTCCGGGTGCAGTTCCTTCGCCTTCTTGCGATACGCCTTTTTCAGTTCGTCCGCCGAGGCTTCGCGCCCAACGCCCAGTACCTCGTAGAAATCCCGCTTCGCCATATCTGCCTCGCTTCAACGCAATGTCCCGGCCCGGGGCTGTTGCCGGGCCGGGACCGATAGGGATTTCCGCGCTTACTTGCGCTTGTCGTCGCCAAGATCCTCGAAGTCGGCGTCCACGATATCCTCGTCCGTGGCGCGCGGCTCGTCCTCGGTGGCGTCCGAGGCTTCGGCTTGTTCGGCCTGCGCCTTGTAGATCGCCTCGCCCAGCTTCATCGACGCCTCGGTGACGTTCTGGATGCCGGACTTGATCTTGTCGGCATTGTCGCCTTCAAGCTGCTCCTGCAGGGCCGAAATCGCCAGTTCGATCGCCTCGACCGTGGTCGGATCCACCTTGTCCTTGTGCTCTTCAAGCGACTTCTCGGTGGTGTGGATCAGGCTTTCGGCCTGGTTCCGGGCCTCGACCAGTTCGCGGCGCTGCTTGTCGGCCTCGGCGTTGGCCTCGGCGTCCTGCACCATCTTCTCGATATCCTCGTCGGAAAGTCCGCCCGAGGCCTGGATGGTGATCTTCTGCTCCTTGCCGGTGCCCTTGTCCTTGGCCGAGACATTGACGATCCCGTTGGCGTCGATATCGAAGGTCACTTCGATCTGCGGCATCCCGCGCGGGGCAGGGGGGATGTTCTCCAGATTGAACTGGCCCAGCAGCTTGTTGTCCGATGCCATTTCCCGCTCGCCCTGGAACACTCGGATGGTGACCGCGTTCTGATTGTCCTCCGCGGTGGAGAAGACTTGGCTCTTCTTCGTCGGGATGGTGGTGTTGCGGTCGATCAGCCGGGTGAACACGCCGCCCAGGGTTTCGATCCCCAGGGACAGCGGCGTTACGTCCAGCAGCACCACGTCCTTGACGTCACCCTGCAGCACCCCGGCCTGGATGGCGGCGCCCATGGCGACCACCTCGTCGGGGTTGACGCCCTTGTGCGGCTCCTTGCCGAAGAACTTGGTGACCTCTTCGATCACGCGGGGCATCCGGGTCATGCCGCCGACCAGCACCACCTCGTCGATGTCGGACTTGGACATTCCGGCGTCCTTGAGCGCGGCCTCGCAGGGTTTCAGCGATTTCTTGATCAGGTCGCCGACCAGCGATTCCAGCTTGGCGCGGGTCAGCTTCATGACCATGTGCAGCGGCTGGCCGGTGTCCTTGTCCATCGAGATGAAGGGCTGGTTGATCTCGGTCTGGCTGGAGGACGACAGCTCGATCTTGGCCTTCTCGGCCGCTTCCTTCAGGCGCTGGAGCGCCATCTTGTCCGCGGTCAGGTCGACGCCGTGCTCTTTCTTGAACTCGTCGGCCAGGAAGTTGACCACCTTCATGTCGAAGTCTTCACCGCCAAGGAAGGTGTCGCCGTTGGTGGATTTGACCTCGAACAGCCCGTCGTCGATTTCCAGGATGGTGATATCGAAGGTGCCGCCGCCAAGGTCATAGACGGCGATGGTCTTGCTGTCCTTCTTGTCCAGACCATAGGCCAGCGCGGCGGCCGTGGGCTCGTTGATGATGCGCAGCACCTCAAGGCCCGCGATCTTGCCCGCGTCCTTGGTCGCCTGGCGCTGGGCGTCGTTGAAATAGGCAGGGACCGTAATCACGGCCTGCGTGACTCCTTCGCCCAGGTAGCTTTCGGCGGTTTCCTTCATCTTCTGCAGGATGAAGGCGGAAATCTGGCTCGGCGAATATTTCTCGCCGCGCACCTCGACCCAGGCGTCGCCGTTGCCACCGTCGATGATGGCATAGGGAACCAGTTTCTTGTCCTTCTCCACCTCGGCATCGCCCAGACGGCGCCCGATCAGGCGCTTGACGGCGAAGACGGTGTTGGAGGGGTTGGTGACGGCCTGACGCTTGGCCGACTGGCCGACCAGACGTTCGTTTTCGGTGAAGCCCACGATCGACGGCGTGGTCCGGGCGCCTTCGGAGTTCTCGATCACCCGCGGCTGCGACCCGTCCATGATGGCGACGCAGGAGTTCGTGGTCCCGAGGTCAATACCGATGACTTTGCTCATGTGACAGCATCCTCTGTAGTCAAGCGATGTGGCAGGCGGGCAAGTCCGCTACGGCCCCGGCCCGCATGATGTGGTGGTGCCGCGCAACCGCGCCACCTTCGCGGGCTATATAGGAAGGTGCCGTGGGGGCTGCAACCGTCACGGCGGCGTGATTTTCAGGTGTTTTCGCACGCCCGTTCCGATCCTGTGCCGCATTTGATTGCTTAGCGATTCTTTGTCTTTGCTGTAGCCTTGTCGCAAGAGGTTCACGGGAAGGGTCAGGCGGATGCGAAGGATCTTCATCACGGCGGCGTGTCTGGTGGCCCTTTCGGTCGCGGGTGACCCCGGACTGGCAGAGGCAGAGACATCGCGGCAGGGCACCGGCGATCCCGAAGATGCAGAGACGACGGCGCCGCTTGGCCGGCACGGGTCGCAGGAGACGCAACCGCTGCCGCCGCGCCAATACGCGCCGCCGCCGCCCCCGCCCGTGCCAATGGGAGCGCAGCGCCCGTTCGTATTCGACCGGTCGGGGACACGCCTGCGCAATCCGTCTTTCTCCGGACCGCTTCCGGGCGAGGAAGTGGAATGGTACAAGCGGCGATATGAACAAATCCGCGATGCGCTCGAACGCGAACGCGCGGACCATGCACGCACGCGCCGTCATTTGCAGGTCGCGGAACAAAGACGCAGGGATTTCCAGCGGCGGCTGGAAATCTACCGGGGCGATCCGGGGCAAACCGATCTGGCACGACTTCGGTCGCTCGAGCGTCAGAACGCGCATCTTCGCGATTCGGTGACGGCACTGCGCGCCGAGCGTGACCTGTGGCGCCAACGCTTTCGAGCAGAAGCAGCGGACGCAGCCGAAGTTGAGTCGCAACAGGTCCAGGCCGAGCGCGCCAGAGGGGCGAGTGCCCCGCGCGCTGAACCAGACATCGCGCACCGGATCGCGTATTTGACCGAAACCATAGCTGCCCTGCGCAACGAACGTGCTCTTTGGCGCGAGCGGTATCGGGCCCTGCGGGCGGATGTGCCCATGACCGCTCCCGAACGGGCGCATGAGCAGCCCCCCCATGCCGCCCAGATGGAGCAGATGATCGATGAAATGCGGCGCACGATCAGCGCGCTGCACGAGGAGCGGGCGGCTCTGCAGGCGCAGTTGAGTGACGCGCAGGTCACAGCAAGCCTGAACGACCACCTTTTCGGTGCCCTCGCTGCGCTGCGCGCCGAGCGCGACCTGTGGCGCGAGCGGTATCAGGCGGCGCAAGCGGGCGCGCCCTGAGCGCCGATTCCGATTTCGTCGGGTGCCTTCAGTTCCAGCAGGACACCAGCACCGTCAGGTCGCCCGCCGTGCGGGTCAGCAACTCGGGCGACACCGAGACCGTTTCGCTTTGCGTGCCCACGCTGATGGCGTTGTCGCTCAGGAAGGTGCGCAGGGCGTCGGCGCTGGCGGCGAAATTGACGTCGGATGGCAATACCCGGTCGCCGGTGTCGCCCGGCGGCAGCAACAGGCCGATCACCCCGCCATTGCCGTTGAAGACCGGCCCGCCGCTGTCGCCGGGCATCACCTCGGCGCCGACGCGCAGCAGCGACTCCTCGCCCTGCAGCCCGCGCAGATCCTCGAGCGCGCCGCGGGTCAGCAGGGGCCGGGTCAGCACGTCCTCGAACCCGAAGCCCGAAATCCAGACCTGGCTGGCCGGGCGCGGCAGGGCGCTGGAGAACTGCGCGAATGCCAGCGGCACCAGCGGCGTTTCCGGGCGCAGCGCGGCCACGCCCAGCGCATCGTCACGGGCGATGACTTCGGCGTTATAGGCTTCGTCGATGGTCACGCGCTGGCACTGGTCGACCGCGGCGGCGGTCGTCAGCACGGTGCCGGTCGCGTCGATATAGAAGCCCGAACGCGACCGCTCGGGCCGCCGCACGGTCAGCCCCGCCAACAGGTCCCGCCGCTGCACGGCGCTGGCCTCGCCGATCCCGTCGGGCAGGGTGTCGCCGAACGTGGAAAAGCTCTCCTGCATCATCGCCAGCACGCGCTCCATCTGATCGTCGCGCTCGGGCGTCCAGATCAGCGTCCAGCCCTTGATCTGGCCGCGCTGATACTGCGCGAAGGTGTGCGAGCGCAGCGTGTCGCTCTGCCCGGTCAGGACAAAGGAATTGGCCTGCCGTTGCCGCTCCCCTTCAAGGGGCACGATATCCAGCGTCTGCATGATCTCGTAGAGTCCGAAGAGCGTGGCCTGCGTCCCTGACTGGCTGATCAGAAGCGCGCGCACGCCGCTTTCATCGCGCGCGCTGAAATGCGCGAAAGGGGCTTCATAGCGGTCGAATTGAACCATCGCCTTGGGCAACTGGATGCGGATGCCCGCGCGTTCGTCCTCCCATTCCTCCATGCCCAGCGCGGCCAGTTCCATCGAATAGTCGCGGATCAGCGCCTCGCGCTGGCGGGTGGTCAGCACGCCCGTGGCGTCCAGCCCGCGATCCTCCTGCCAAGCGGTCATGGCGCGGCGGGTGCCGGGACCAAAGGCGGCGTCGATGCCCAGGTTGTAGTAACCGAACCATTGCAGCGCCACCTGGATGGCGGCGCGTTCATCCCGGGTCAGCAGGCGCTCAGACGCCTGCGCCTCGCGCAGCGTTTCCTCGGGCGGCTCGGCTGGTTCCGCCGGTGCATCCGGTTCCGGCTCGGCGCTGGCCGTTTCGGTCTCGGCTGGCCCGGGTCCGAGTGCGGGTTCGGGTGCGGGGGCCGCGGGCGCCTCTGTCATAGCGTCGCCCGCGGGATAGAGTTGCGCGCCAAGGCTGCGCCCTTCGGCCACAAAGGCATCACCGGGGATCTGACCCGTGCCCAGCAACTGGCGGCGCACCGATTCGGCGGCCTCGCGCGTGTCATAGGGGCCCAGAACCACCGCATTCCAGCCGCTGGACAGCCGAAAACCGGCCGCACCACCCACGCTGAACTGAAAGGCTTCGGCCCGCTCGATCGTCTCGGCGGTGGTCGGATGCGCCTCGACCTGCACCCAGAAAGACTCCTGCGCGCGGGCGGGTCCGGCCAGCGACATCGCGCAGACGAAGATCACAAGAAAGGCGGTCTGAAACACTCTGGTCACGGCGGTCCCCGGCATATGGCTGATTCGCTTCGATAACTTAGCAGACCGCAAGCCTGTGGCACGTCAAAACCGGGCCAGCGCCGTTGACCCTTTGGCACGGCTTGCCTATGGAGACACAGTTTTCAGCCGTCCACCCGCCCCAAGATGAGGCCGCGATGCCCCAAACCCCCGAAAAACCGCGCAGTTTTCAGGAGATCATCCTGCGCCTGCAGGGGTATTGGGCAGCAACGGGCTGCGCCGTCCTGCAACCCTATGACATGGAGGTTGGCGCGGGCACGTTTCATCCGGCCACCACGCTGCGCAGCCTTGGCACCCGGCCGTGGGCCGCGGCCTATGTCCAGCCCTCGCGCCGGCCCACCGACGGGCGCTATGGCGACAATCCCAACCGTTTGCAGCACTATTACCAGTTCCAGGTTCTGATCAAACCTTCGCCCCCCGACCTGCAGGAGCTTTACCTCGGCTCCCTCCGCGCCATCGGCATCGACGATGCGCTGCACGATATCCGCTTCGTCGAGGATGACTGGGAATCCCCCACCCTCGGCGCCTGGGGCCTGGGATGGGAGGTCTGGTGCGACGGGATGGAGGTGTCGCAATTCACCTATTTCCAGCAGGTCGGTGGCCATGACTGCCGCCCCGTCTCGGGCGAACTTACCTACGGGCTGGAGCGGCTGGCGATGTATGTCCTCGGCGTCGATCACGTCATGGACATGCCGTTCAACGCCCCCGACGCGCCGATCCCGCTGAGCTATGGCGATGTGTTTCGCCAGACAGAGGCCGAATACTCCCGCTGGAACTTCGATCAGGCCGACACCGAGATGCTGTTCCAGCACTTCAAGGACGCCGAGGCCGAATGCCACCGCATCCTTGACGCGCCGGATACCGACAGCGCCGGTCGGCGGATCGTCATGGCGCACCCCGCCTATGACCAGTGCATCAAGGCGAGCCACATCTTCAACCTGCTGGACGCGCGCGGGGTGATCTCGGTGACCGAGCGGCAGGCCTATATCGGTCGCGTCCGCGCGCTGGCCAAGCTCTGCGCCGATGCCTTCCTGCGGACCGAGGCGGGCGGGGCGACGGACGGGGCCGCCGCATGAGCATGGCCCGCTTTCTGGTGGTCCTGCTGGTGGGCGGCACGCTGCTGGCCGGGGTGGGCGCGTGGTATCTGACCGTCTACGCTTATTACGACCGGCTGCCCGCGCAGGACACGGTCCTGTTGACCCCCTTGGGCGCCGCGGCAGCGCAGGATCATCCGGTGACGGATTTCGAAGGGATCGACAGCGACAGCTCACCCATCCGCTACCGCGCCTGCTTCACGCTCGATGCCGACCCCGCCCAATTCACCCCCTACCCGGACGCCGCCCCGCTGATCGCGCCGAACTGGTTCGACTGTTTCGACGCCCACGCCATCGGTGCCGCGCTGGAGGAAGGGCGCGCCACGGCGATCCTCGGGCAGGGGCACCTGGAGTATGGCATCGACCGGGTGGTGGCGGTCTTCCCCGATGGCCGCGCCTTCGCCTGGCATCAGATCAACCCTTGCGGCGAGGCGCATTTCGACGGCGACCCACTGCCCCCCGGCTGCCCGCCGCCCCCTGACCGTTAAGCCCGAGGCCCCCATGCCCGATCTGCTGATCGAACTCTTCTCCGAGGAAATCCCCGCCCGGATGCAGGCCCGCGCCAGCGCGGACCTCAAGCGCCTGATGACCGACGGGCTGGTCGAGGCCGGGCTGACCTATGCCCACGCGCAGGCCTTCGCCACGCCCCGGCGGCTGGCGCTGGCGGTGGAGGGGCTGAGCGCAGGCAGCCCCACGCGGCGCGAGGAACGGCGCGGCCCCCGCACCGACGCGCCCGAGAAAGCCATCGAAGGGTTCCTGCGCGCCACGGGCCTGAGCCGCGACCAGCTGGAAGCCCGCGATGACAAGAAGGGGCAGGTCTACTTCGCCACTATCGAAACCCCGGGCCGCGGGGCGGCCGAGATCGTGGCCGAGGTGCTGGAGCATGTGATCCGTCACTTCCCCTGGCCCAAATCCATGCGCTGGGGCGCGGGGTCGCTCCGCTGGGTCCGGCCCCTGCATTCGATCCTGTGTATCCTGTCGGACGAGAGCGGCGCGCAGGTGGTGCCGCTGACGGTGGACGGCATCACCGCAGGCGACACCACCCGCGGGCACCGCTTCATGGCGCTCGAGCCCTTCGCGGTGACGGGGTTCGAGGATTACGCCGCGAAACTGCGCCGCGCCTTCGTGGTGCTGGACGCCGAGGCGCGCGCCGAGCACATCCGCGCCGAGGCGCAATCGCTGGCTTTCGCGCTGGGGCTGGAATGGGTCGCGGATGAAGGGCTCTTGGCCGAGGTGGCGGGGCTGGTGGAATGGCCCGTGGTGCTGGTGGGCGAGATCGGCGCGGAGTTTCTGGACCTGCCGCCCGAGGTGCTGCAGACCTCGATGAAGGAGCACCAGAAGTTCTTTTCCCTGCGCGACCCGAAATCCGGGCAAATTGTTCGATTTGTGACAGTGGCGAACCGTGAAACAGTGGATGACGGGGCCACGATACTGGCCGGGAACCGGAAGGTTCTGGCCGCGCGACTTTCCGACGCCAAATTCTTCTGGGAAAACGATCTTCGGGCGGTGCGCGAAGGCGGGTTGGAGCGCATGGCCGAGGGGTTGGCGAACGTCACGTTCCACAACAAGCTGGGCAGCCAGAAAGATCGGATAAGTCGTATCGAGGCGCTGGCGCGCGAGATTGCCCCGCTGGTCAGCGCGGATGCGGAGGCGGCCGCGCAGGCCGCCCGCGTGGCCAAGGCCGACCTGCAATCCGACATGGTGGGCGAGTTCCCGGAACTGCAGGGCGTCATGGGCGTCTACTACGCCCGCGCACAGGGCCTGCCCGAGGACGTGGCGCAAGCCTGCCGCGAACATTACCAGCCGCTGGGGCCGGGGGATGCCGTGCCTTCGTCGCCCGTATCGGTCGCCGTGGCGCTGGCCGACAAGATCGACACCCTGACCGGGTTCTGGGC
>SKMI01000222.1 GCA_007121115.1 Paracoccaceae bacterium
CCGTCGCGGCAGCGATGGGATCCAATAGCAGTCCTGGCACCATGCTCGCAATGTCAGGCGCCAGGCCCGCCAGCGGTGCACCGCCCAGGATCACCACATCGGCGCCGTCCTCCTCGACCGCTTCGCGGGCCAGTTGCGCAAGACCCTCCTTCAAATCATCGCGCAACCCGTCGATGCGCAGCGGATGGCTGGGCGGCGTGCGCACGCCCGTGCAGCGTGCCGTCAGCCCGCTGTCGGCGACGCAATCCAGATACCAACGCCGCATCACCGGCGAGAAGGTGACGATGGAGAACCGCTCACCCAGCATGCAGGCGCTCATCATCGCGGCCTCGGCCATGCCCACCACGGGCACATCGAACAACTCGCGTGCACCGCGCAGGCCCGGATCGCCAAAGGCTGCCATAATGACAGCATCGGTGCCGTCCAGGTTCTCGGCGATCATCTCAAGCGCTATGCCGCCGGCGACCTGCGCCTCGGCCCGGGAGGCGATGTAGGGGAAGCCGCGAGGGGCGGTCAGAGGCACCACCTCGGCCGCGCTGCCGGCGGCCTTGCGGGCGATGGCGGCCATATCACGGGTCATAGCTTCGGTCATGTTGGGGTTGACCAGCAGTAGGCGCATGTCAGGCCCTGTGTTGGGCGGGCCAGAGGCCGGCCTGGTGGAAAAGCTCTTCGAATCGGGTGGCGGCAGCCAGCATGGTTGCCTCTTGCCCTGGTCCGGCGCCGATCTGCAGGCCCACGGGCAGGCCGGTCGGCGCACCGCAGGGGATCGTGATCGCAGGCAGGCCAGCATGGTTGAACTGCAGGGTGAAGGCGGCATGATCGCGCGGCCCGGCAGGCTGGCTGGCGATCAGCGCGGGGCCGGGCAGGTGGTGCGGCCAGGCCAGCGCGGAACTGGTGGGCGACAGGATCAGGTCATGGTCCCGCAGGAAGCCCCGCAGCGCGGCGCGCATAGCGGCGCTGGCCTGCAGCGCGCGGGCGGTATCGGTGCCGGTCAGCTTCAGCCCGGCCTCGATCTGGGCGCCGATATCGGGGTCGAAGAGGTGCGGATCTGTCCGCCAGCGCGCCCCGTGCAAATGTGCCAGCCCAGCCCATTGCAGCGGCATCACTCCGGACGGGTCGGAGCCGGGCGGCCAGTCGGGGCTGACCTGCGTCACACGTAGCCCGGCGGCGCGCAGAGCGTCGAGGGCGGCCTCAAGGGCGGCCTGCACGGCCGGGTCCAGCGGCAGGGCCAGGCCCATCGTCGGCGCGGCGGCGATTCGCAGCGTGGCGAGTGAGCGCGCCGGATGCAGCGGCCCGTCGGCCAACACCCGAAACATCAGCGCCGTGTCCCCCACATCAGCGGCCATCGGCGCCATGACCGAGATACCCGGCACCGGGTCGGCAAAGCCCGGGCCATAGGGGATCACGTCCTGTCCCGGCTTGAAGCCGACAATACCGACATGCGCGGGTGGGCGGCGGCTGGACCCGCCGGCGTCGGTGCCAAGGGCCAGCGGCGCCATGCCGGATGTTACCGCCACCGCCGGCCCGCCGGAGGATCCTCCGGGCGTCAGCGCCGGGTCGGCGGGGTGGCGGGTGACCCCATGCAGTGGGGTGCTGGTGACCCCCTTGCATGCAAATTCCGAACACGAGCCGATCCCCAGGATCACTGCGCCCGCCTGCCGCAGCCGCGCCACCGCCAGCGCGTCCTGCGGCGCGCGGAAGTCCGCAAACAGGCGGGAACCCTGCGAGACCGGCGCGCCCTGCACCCAGATGTTGTCCTTGATCACGACCGGCACGCCGGCCAGCGGCAATTCCTCACCCGCCGCCAGCCTTGCCCGAACCGCTTCCGCCTGCGCCTCGGTAGCCGGCATAACATGGCAGAGCGCGTTGATTTCCGGGTTGCGCCGCGCCACGCGCGCCAGCGCGACGGCGGCGGGGGCGTGGGGGTCCATCCCCTCCCGCACCGCGGCCGCGATGGCGCGGGCCATGGTGGGCGGCGCGCTCATGCCGCCCCGTCGCGCGCCAGCCAGCATTCGGCGATCTGCCGTCGCGTAGCATACCAGATCCCTGACCGCGCCGCCATATGTTCCAGCAGTGCCTCCAACCCGCCGATGCGCCCCGGCCGGCCGATCAGCCGCAGATGCAGTCCGACCGAGAGCATGCGCGCCTGATCCTGCCCTTCGGCGAGTAGTCGGTCGAAGGCACCGATGACGTAGCGCGAGAAATCCTCGGGCTGGACGAAACCGCCGCCCGGGGAAAAGCGCATGTCGTTGGTGTCGAACGCATAGGGCAGGATCACGTGCCGGTGCCCGAGCAACATGCGCGGCATGTCGTCGTCGTAGGAGTCCGAATCGTAAAGGAAGCCGCCATGTTCGAGCAGAAGCGCGCGCGTCCGGTCCGAGGGCGCCGAGCGCGTGTGCCATCCCACCGGCGCCACCCCCGCGATGCGTTCCAGCGTGTCGTGGGTGCGCGCGATGATCTGCGCCTCGTGCGCCGGGTCCATACCTGCGTGCCGTTCCCAGCGCCAGCCATGCGCGCTGATCTCATGCCCGCGCGCGACGGCGTCGCGGATCAGCCAGGGCAACCGTTCGGCGGCGCGGGCGCAGGTCGAGAAGGTCGCCGCCACACCGAACCGGTCGAAGAGGTCGGCGATGCGTCCATAGCCGCGCCGGGGCCCATAGGCGAAATGGGTCTCCATGCAGAAGTCGGGCCCCTCGGTGACTTCCTCGCGGATCTCGTAGGTTGCTTCGTTGCGTTCGTCGCCATCGGCGATCGACAGCTCGGCGCCTTCCTCGACATTTACGACGAAGCTGACCGCCAGCCGTGTATCGCCCGGCCAGGGCGGGGGCGCGTGGGTCGGCGTGAAATCGCGCCGGTCGGTGTGGCCGTCGATCATGGCGCGCTACCCCTGGATGAGCCGGTTCAGCCCCACCGTGCGCGCCGCCACCGCAAGCGCGACCGTCGCCAGCAGGATCAGCCCGGTCGAGATCGCGGCGATGGACGGGTCGGGCGACTCCTCCATGTACTGCAGCATGCGGATGGGCAGGGTGCGGTTGAAGGCGTCCGTCAGGAAAATCGATATCGGGTAGTTGTCCATCGATGCAAGGAACGCAAACAGCCCCCCTGTCAGATAGGCCGGTGCCAGATTGGGGATAAGCACGCGCAGAACGGCGCGGGGATAGCTCATGCCAAGGGTGCGCGCGGCATCGACCAGCGCGAAGTCGAACGAGCCCATCGCCGCGAGCAGCGTGCGCATGACGAAGGGCAGGGTGATGACCACATGCGCCAGCAACAGGCTCCAGTAGGCATCGCGCAGCCCGATCTCGCGGAAGAACTGCAGCATGGCGACCCCCAGGACCAGGCCCGGCATCATCAGCGGCGACACCGCGAAGGTGGCCAGCGCCGCCCGGCCCCGGAACTGCCCGCGCGCCACGCCGATCGCCGCCGCCGTGCCCAGGATCAGCGAGGCGGCGGTCGACAGCAGCGCCAGATTCAGCGACAGCATCAGCGCATCCATCAGCCCGGCGCGGCGGGTCAGCGCCTCATACCAGCGAAACGACCATTCCGGCGGCGGCAGCGTATAGACCTGCGACGAGCTGAACGACACCAGCACGGTGATCACCAGCGGCAACAGCAGGAACACCACCACGCCCAGCGCCATCACCCAGCACAGCGCCCGGAAGAAACGGTCGGTCCCGGTCATTGCCGCGCCCCCAGCCGGGCCGCGAGCCAGCTGCTGCCCAGCACCACCGAAACCGCGATCAGCAGCAGGATCGTGGACAGCGACGAGCCCAGTTGCTCGTTGCGCAGGAACAGGAACGAGCGGGCGATCTGCATGGCCACGGTCTGCTGCCGCTCGCCGATGATCAGGCTGGGAATGACATACATCGATACCGCCATCGAGAACACGAAGGCGCATCCCGCCACCACGCCGGGCATCGCCAGCGGCACGATCACCTTGAAGAACCGCTGATACGGGCCGGCGCCCAGCGTGGCGGCGGCATCGGGCAGGTTGGGGTCCTGCTGTTGCAGCACCGCATAGATCGGCAGCACCATGAAGGGCAGGAACACATTCGCCGCGCCGATCACCAGCGCGGTCTCGGTGAACAGCAGCCGGATCGGCGCGTCGATCAGGTTCATGGTCATCAGCGACTGGTTGATGAACCCGTTGCTGCGAAACAGGATCGACCACGCAAACGCCTTGACCACCACGCCCAGCGACATGGGCAGGATGATCGCCACCAGAAACAGCGACAGCCACCCGCCGCGCGCGCTGCGCATCACGATCGCGGTGGGCCAGGCGATCACCAGTGCCAGCAGGGTGACCAGAAACGCGACCCGCAGCGTCCGCGCGATGATCGACCTCTGCAGCGGGTCGCCGAAGATCTGCACGAACTCGGCGACCGACAGTGCGCCCGTCGCATCACGAAAGCTCTTGAGCAGCAGCAGAAACAGCGGCAGCGCGTAGATCAGCCCCAGATAGGCCAGCCCGGGCAGCACCAGAAGCCCGATCCGGTCGGCGCGCGCGGTGCTCATGGTGTCGCCCCCGCCGAGAGGTCGTAGAGCAGCGTGTCCTCGACCGCCCAGTGAAAGCTGACCGCGTCGCCTCGAGCCTTGCAGTTTCGGATGCCGGCCAGTTCGCACAGCAGGCGATCCTCGGCGCCCGGGCGGCCCTGCAGCATGGTTTTCGACCCCAGGATGGCGACGTCCTCCAGCACCAGATCGACGCGGTTCATGTCCGCGCCGCCGTCCAGCCGGATCAGTTCGGGGCGCACACCGATCAGCACCGGCGTTCCCGGCGCCAGCGTGCCCGGTGCGCGCAGCCGGCCCAGATCGGTGTCGACCGCCACCAGCGCGCCCTCTTGCGCCGCCACGCGCCCCGACAGCCGTGTGGACAGGCCCACGAAATCCATCACGAAGGGGGTGGCCGGGGTGGCATAGAGCGTCGAGGGGTCGGCGAATTGCTCGATCCGTCCCGCATTCATCACGGCAATACGGTCCGACACGCCCATCGCCTCGTCCTGGTCATGGGTGACGAAGATGCCGGTGATGCCGCGGTCGCGCAGCAGCGATTTCAGCTCGACCTGCATCGTCTCGCGCAGCTTGCGGTCGAGCGCCGAGAAGGGTTCGTCCAGCAGCAGCAGATGCGGGCGCACCACCAGCGCGCGCGCCACCGCGATGCGCTGCTGCTGCCCGCCCGACAGGGCGGTGATCGAGCGTTCGGCAAAATCCTGCATCCGCACCAGGGCCAGTGCCTCGCGCACCGGCTTTACCGCGTCGGCCTTCGACATGCCCCGCGCGCGCAGCCCGAAGGCCACGTTTTCGGCCACGCTCAGATGCGGAAACAGCGCGTAGTTCTGGAACACGACCGAGATGTTGCGCTTGTGCGGCGGCAGCGACGCGATGTTGCGCCCTGCCAGGATGACCGAGCCGTCATCGGCCTGCATCAGCCCCGCGATGATCCGCAACAGCGTGGTCTTGCCGCAGCCCGACGGCCCCAGCAATGAGACCAGCTCGCCCCGCGCCATGCGGAAGTCTAGGCCGTCCATCACCGTCACGCCCTTGAACGCCTTGCGGATGGCGACAACGTCCAGATACTGCGCGTCCGGCGCCGCCATGGGGGCGGCGCCGGGGTCGGGGGCGTGGCGGTCCAGCATCAAAGCGCCATCAGCTGGTCGAAGCGCTCGGTCCATTCGCGGCGGTTTTCCGCCACGAACTGCCAGTCGGGCGAATAGACGCCGATCCCCTCGGGCAGGTCGGCGCCGCCGGTGGACAGCGTGTTGGTGGCCAGCGACGAGGTGAAATCGGCGATTTCCGACTGCAGATCAGCGCTGAGCAGCTCGTTGATATAGGCGGCCGACAGCTCGCGGTTCGGCGCGCCATCGACAAGGCACACCCCTGACGGCATGACGAAAATGCCCTCCTCGGGGGCCGCAAGATCGATCGGCGAGCCGGCATCGCGCCGCGGCAGCGCGAAGGACGAGAAATTGCCCGGCAGCATGGTGATCTCGCCCTGTTCCAGAAGATTGAACGCCTGCGGCATCTGCGTATAGACGCTCAGCAGGTTGTCGCGCAGTTCGCCCAGCTTGTCGAACGCGGCGTCGATCTCGTATTGCGCCGCGTCGAAGGGTTGGCCGGTGGCCAGCATGGCGGCGATGAACAGCGTCCACATGCCCTCGGTGTTCTGCAGCGACGGGATGATGACGCGGCCTGCGGCCTCGGGCGACCACAGCGCTTCCCAGCTGTCCACCCCGTCCAGCATGTCGGTGTTGTAGGCGACGCCGGCCCAGGGCTGGGCATAGTTCGCCCACATCCCGTCCAGATGGATCGCGCCCTCGCGCAGTTCGCTCAGGCTGGGCACCATTTCCGGGGTGAGGGGGTCCAGCAGGCCCTCGTCGACCGCCTGCAGCATCACCGGGTCGTCCATCTGGATCACCGACAGATACTGGTTGCCGCGGTTGGCGACCATCTTTTCCAGGTTCACGGCCGAGCGCGTGCCTTCGAAGATGACCTCGGCGCCGATTGCCTCGCGCATATGGGGCACCACGATCGCCTCCATCCAGTTGGTGTGGCTGGCTGCGCAGCCGATCACCAGCTGGTTCGATTGGGCGCGGACGATCGCGGGGGTCGCCAGCGCGGCGGCAGCCCCGGCGGTGGTCTTCAGCAGCGTGCGGCGGGTCAGCTTGGGCATTGTATGTCCTTTCTGTCTGGGAAGGGTTCAGTTCTGCATCGATGGCATTCCATTTGACAGGCATCGGGGCTTGGGGCAGGAATGACAACATCAACCAAGTGTCACGCCGAAAAACTTCTTAAAAAGCTCATAATATGGGCAAAATATCCGACGTGACGCTGCAAATGGGGCATAGTGTAATCAAAATGGCATGTCATATTCGCAATGTTCGCCCCTTGTGCCCCGAGGGTGGTCTGGGGGGTGTGTCGGACATTGTGATCGAGGGGGGGCGAATCGACCGTATCGTGCCGGCGGCTTCGGATGGCTTCACGCCACAACCTGTGGCGGCAGACGCATCCGCGGTCATAGATGGCCGAGGCGCACTGTGCCTGCCGGGCCTGGTGAACAGCCATAACCATACGCCGCTGATGAGTGTTCGCGGCATGGTCGAGGACCTCGGCTTCGCGCCTGCATACACGCCCGGCGTACCGCAGGGGCACTGGTTGTCGGATGACGAAACGCTGGCGCTGTCCCGGCTGGGTGTGATGGAGTTGATGATGGCTGGCGCAACCACCATCGTCGACTATTATCGCAAGCCGGAGGCGCTGGCCCGTGCGGCGCAGGAAATGGGGCCGCGTGCGCTGGTTGGCGGACGGGTCATGGACGCCGACAGCGCCGCCCTGGCCGAGGGCCGGTTCGAGCATGACCGGGCCTTGGGCGATGCCAGCCTGCGCGATGCACTTGATCTGGTGGAAAGATGGCAGGGCGTGGGGCGGATCGACACCA
Source organism: Paracoccaceae bacterium (assembly GCA_007121115.1). Taxonomy (GTDB): domain Bacteria; phylum Pseudomonadota; class Alphaproteobacteria; order Rhodobacterales; family Rhodobacteraceae; genus Rhabdonatronobacter. Next base: position 7,436 of record SKMI01000222.1, read on the forward strand.
TGCTGGCCCCGCATGCCCCAGACACCTGCTCGCGCGCGATGCTTGAGGAATTTGCCCGTCTCGCTCGGACCACGGGCGGGCAGGTGCATACGCACCTGGCCCAATCGCCGCTCGAGGTCGAACGGATCCGCGCTCGCGAAGGGCTGACACCGGTCGAGTTGCTGGATGACCTTGGCCTGCTGAACGCCGATCTCGTGGCCGCGCATTGCATCTTCCTGACTGCGGATGACATTTCGCGGTTGGGCCGCAACCGTGTGGTGGTTGCCCATGCGCCTGTCGGCAACGCCAGCTTTGGGGCTGCGGCACCGATCCGCGCGCTTGAAGGGGCCGGCGCCCAGATCACGCTTTGCACCGATACCAAATGCGCCGACATGTTCGAAGCCATGCGCATGGCCATCGCCTCGGCCCGCTGGCGGGCGGAGATGGAGATGGTTCTGGACGCGCGCACCGTGTTCGGCTGGGCAACGACGGGCGGAGCGGTGGCCCTGAAACGGGAGGGCGCCAGCGGGACGCTTCAGCCTGGCGCGCCCGCTGACCTGATCATCCTTGATCCGGACGCACCCAACCTGTGCCCGGTGATTGATGGATTCGGGATCGTCGTGCATTCCGGCAGTGCCGCCAATGTGCGCAGCGTGATCTGCGAGGGCGAGGTGCTGGTGCGCGACGGGCGCCCCACACGTGTCGATCCCGCCGAGGTTATCGACGAGGCGCAGCGCGTGGCTGAAGCGCTCTGGAGGCGGGCGCGGGGTTAGCGGATGCGTGCGTTGCCCCCCAGCATTTCAGCCGCGACGCGGCATCCACGTATGCTCACGCCGTGCGCCTCATGGCGTGGACGGGAAACGCGCTGCGTGGCTGGCATCATCATCAAGGGCGCGTGCCAATGTCTCGCCGGTATTGCGCAAATGCGCTGTCCAGACCAGCGCTGCCGCATCGGGGTCACGGGCGCGCAGCGCCGCCATCAGAGCGTCGTGCTCCTCCACCGACTGGCGCCAGCGGTCCGGGCTCATGATCGCCATGTAGCGACCACGACGGGCGCGCAGCATCAGTCGGCTATGGGTCTCGGCCAGTTCAGGATTGCCGCATGCGGCGACGATCAGATCATGGATCTTGCTGTTGATGCCGAAATAGGGGTCGATCTGCGAACGGTTGTAGTGGAATGCCATCTGGGAATGCAGGCTTTCGAGCTGCTCGAGCGTTTCGGCGCTGACGCTTTCGGCCAGGCGCCGCGCCGCCAGTCCTTCCAGCGCGGAAATCACATCGAAAAGTCGCAGTGCTTCCTCCGAGGTAAAGGCTGTCACCTCCGCCCCTCTGTTGCGCGAAATGGACACAAGGCCGTCGAGTTCGAGCAGCTTAAGGCCTTCGCGGATCGGTGTTCTGGACACATTGAGTTCTGCCGAAAGCTGGCGTTCGACGATCCGGTCCCCCGGCTTGAGCTTTCCGGTCACGACTGCGTGGCGCAGGTGTTGAACCACGGCCAGGGCCATGGCGCGTTCGCTCGAAAACGGGGCTGGTCCGGTGCCCGCGGATACGGAGGTGGGGCTGGTTGGAGCCGTCATGCGAAAGAAGGGCCCTCATGAGTATGGAATTCCAAAGAGGATGTGACGCGGACGTCGATCTGTCGTCAAGCCCTGCGAAGCGGATTATGGTCCTCAACCCGAACACCAGTTCCCGCATAACGGAACTGTTGCGCCGCGCTGCCCTGGAGGTCGCTCCGCCAGATTGCACGGTTGTCGTGCGATCCGTGGCCGCCGGCCCTGCTGCACTTCGCGATGTGGCAGATCTTGCCTTTGCCGAACGAGAGGTTCTGACGGTTGTCCGGAGCCAGACCGATCTGGATGGTCTCGTGATCGCTGCATTCGGCGACCCGGGGCTGGAGAAGGCGCAAGCGGCAGCCGGGTTCTCCGTTGTCGGCCTTGGTACGAGCGGGATAACGGCCGCCGCGGCCCACGGTCTGTTTGCCATCCTGACCCTGGGCGCGCAGATGGACACGCATCTGCGCGAACGGGTCTCTCGGCTGGGGCTTGCAGGCCACTTGATCGGCATTCGCTTTCTGCAAGCAGACATCCCGGACGTAGCCGAGGCCCCCGAACGCTTTCTTTCTGAAATCGAGGCTGAGGCGCAGATCGCGGCCGCTGCGGGCGCTAAAGCATTGCTGCTTGGCGGTGCCCCATTCACTGGGCTCAGTGATCTGGTGCGCGCGCCGATACCGGTCATCGATGGTCTCAAGGCGGCGTTCGATCAGCTTCTCGCAAGGTAGCAAGTACATGCCGGTCTTGAGGGTTTCAGAGTCGAGCGCCGCAAGGACTGCGGTGGCGACTTCATTTTTTTGGAAGCTTAACCTTTCTACCGCTTCCGCGCGAGATCGGCCATGGCCTTGCTGAAGAGGTGGCGCGGGATGTTCACGAGCGCGAAGCGCCGCTTGTGGGACGGGCGGTCTGGGTCGTCAGCATCGATGGCGATCTCCACGGTCTCCGCACTGGCGTGGAGCGATACCGTCAGTTCTGCGTCTCCGAAGTCCACCTCGTGTCGCCGACCGTTCTCGCCGCGGATGATGACGTGGGGCACCGTCACATCTCCCGCCCATACCAGCGCACGCGCCCGACGATCTTGACCTCCTCGGCGGTGCATTCATAGGGGGAATACTGCCGGTTGTCGGAGATGATGCGCACGCGCGGCGGATCGCTCATGGGCACATGCTCCAGCCGCTTGGCCACGAGGCCAAGGCCGTCGTGGAGCACGAAGATGCCGGGCGGGATCGGGTTGCGCTGGTTCATGTCGACGAGGATCACGTCGCCGTCCTGAAGGGTGGGGATCATGCTGTCGCCCTGGACGGTCATCACGCGCAGCAGCGACGGCGCGGCCTTGAGACGGTCGCGGATCCAGGCGCGGCGGAAGTGGAAGTCCCGGCCGGTCCGGTCCTCGTCCTCGGCAATGGCGCCGCCGCCCATCGAGGGGCGCGCGGCGGCGTACTGGATGGCCACGAAGTCGTTGTGGTAGTCCTCGGTGATCGGATCGTCGCCTTCGAGCCCGCCCTTGCCGGAGAGGAGCCACTCGAGATCGACCTTCACGACCGCTGCAACGCGGGTCAGCTTGTCGAGATTGGGGACCTGCGATCGGCCGCGCAGGATGTCGTAGACGAAGGACCGGTTGACGCCGGCCTCACGAGCGACCTCGGCGACGCTCATGCCGAGCTGGCGGATCCGCGCGCGCAGGCGTTCATGCATCGGCACAGACATGGTTATCCCCAG
>SKMI01000090.1 GCA_007121115.1 Paracoccaceae bacterium
AGGTAGAGCAGCGAGCCCAGCACCGCGAGGATGATGATCCCGGTGAAGCCCGCACGCTTGCGCTCGACCAGCTTGGGCTCGGCGGTCCAGGTCAGGAAGGCTGCCACGTCCAGCGCCATCTGCTCTTCGGTCGCGGGCGTGCCGTCCGCGTATTCGACCATGTCATCGAACAGCACCGGCGCCATGCTGACCCAGCCACCGTAGGCCTTGTTCTCGTAGAACATCGACCCGGCCTGGAAGTCTTCCTCGCCAGTGTAGCCCAGCAGGAAGGAAGCCACGTATTCCGGCCCGCCGATCCCCTTGAGCAACTGGTTGATGCCCAGACCATAGGGGCCGCTAAAGCCTGCGCGCGCCTTGGTCATCAGGCTCAGGTCCGGTGCACCTTCAAATTGCGACTCGGGGAAGTGGTCATTCGGGCCCGCCGGGCGCCAGTCGCGCAGTTCGGGGTCCCAGACTTCGTAAAAGTCGGCGAAGGCCCGCATCTGGTCTTCGGGCAGTTCCGGTCCGTTGGGATCGCTCAGCGTGCGGAACGCCACATAGCTGAGCCCGTGGCACGATGCGCAGGCCGCGTCAAAGACCTGCAGCCCGCGCTGCAACTGGTTGCGATCATAGGTGCCGAAGGGCCCCTGAAAGGAGAAGTCGAAGTTGGTGACTTCCCCCTTCACCTTTGTGGCTTCGGCCATCGTGCCGGGCAGCGCCAGCGCGGCGGCTGCGGTGGCGGCGAGGGCCAGAGTCCTGAGTTTCATTTGGATGTCCTTTCCTTGCGCCATCATTCCGCCGGGACCTGCTCGGGGGCCGGGCCGGAGCCGGTGCCCTTGCCGGACTGCGCCTTGACGGTCGCGTTGAAGTCCTCTTCGATCGTGGCGGGCGGGTCGGTCGGCTTTTCCAGCACGCCCAGAAGCGGCATGATCACCAGGAAATAGGCGAACCAGTAGGTTGTGCCGATCAGCGCGACCGTCGTGTAGATGCCTTCGGCCGGCATGGCGCCCGCCCAGGTCAGCACCACGAAGTTCACGATGAACAGCCAGAACCACCACTTGAACATCGGACGATACCGGCCCGAGCGCACCGCCGATGTGTCCAGCCATGGCAGCAGCGCCCAGACGAAGATCGCGCCGAACATGGCCAGCACGCCGAAGAAGGTGGCGTCGACGATGCCGAAGGTCAGCCAGTTCACCGCAATCACGATCCACACATCCGAGGTGAAGGCGCGCAGGATCGCGTAGAAGGGCAGGAAGTACCACTCCGGCACGATTTCCGGCGGCGTGACCAGCGGGTCGGCCTCGATGTAGTTGTCGGTGTGGCCCAGGAAGTTGGGCATGAAGGCCACCACGGCCCAGAACAGGCCCAGCACCACGACCAGCGCGAACAGGTCCTTGATGACGAAGTAGGGCCAGAAGGGCAGGGTGTCCTTTTCGGCCTCTTCCTTGGACCCGCGGCGCACCTCGACCCCGGTGGGGTTGTTGTTGCCGGTATGGTGGAAGGCCCAGACATGCACGATCACCAACCCGAGGATGATGAAGGGCAGCAGGTAATGCAGGCTGAAGAACCGGGTCAGCGCGGCATTGTCCACGGCGGGCCCGCCCAGAAGCCAGGTCTGCAGCACGTCGCCAATGCCGGGGATCGCACCGAACAGGCCGGTAATCACCGTGGCGCCCCAGAAGGACATCTGACCCCAGGGCAGCACGTAGCCCATGAACGCGGTCGCCATCATCAACAGATAGATCAGCATGCCGATGATCCAGGTCACCTCGCGCGGGGTCTTGTAGCTGCCGTAATACATGCTGCGGAACATGTGCAGATACACGGCCAGGAAGAACAGCATGGCGCCGTTCTGATGCAGGTAGCGCATCATGTGCCCGCCGTTGACGTTGCGCATGATGTGCTCGACGCTGGCAAAGGCCATGTTCACGTCAGCGGTATAGTGCATTGCCAGCACAATCCCGGTGACGATCTGCAGCACCAGGCAGACCATCAGCACAATGCCCCAGATCCACATCCAGTTCAGGTTCTTGGGTGTGGGGATCATGATCGTGTCATAGATCAGCCCGACGATGGGCAGGCGGCTGTGCAGCCACTTTTCGCCCTTGGTCGTCGGCTCGTAATGGTCGTGGGGAATTCCGGCCATGGCGGTCTGTCTCCCTTAGCCAAGCTGAATGGTTGTGTCGTCGATGAATTCGGCGACCGGGATATGCATGTTCTCCGGTGCCGGACCGCGGCGAATACGCCCTGCGGTGTCATAGTGCGACCCGTGGCAGGGGCAGAACCAGGCGTTGAAATCGCCCGCGCCATCGCCCAGCGGCACGCAGCCCAGATGGGTGCAGACACCTTCCATCACCAGCCACTCGCCGGCCTCATCCATGGTGCGGTTCTGGTCCGAGGCGTCGGTGCCGGGCTTGTTCGGATTGCGCGACTCGCGGTCGATGGACAGGTCCGACACATCAATGGCACGGGCGGCTTCGATCTCTTCCTGCGTGCGGCGGCGGATGAACACCGGCTTGCCCAGGAAGTTGACCGTCAGCTGCATCCCCGGTTCCAGCCCGCCCACATCGACGAAGATCGTCGACAGCGCCTGCACATCGGCCGAGGGGTTCATCTGGTTGACCAGAGGCCACGCTGCTGCCCCGACCGTGACAACGCCGGCGCCGGCGGTGGCGTAATACAGGAAATCCCTGCGGGTGCTTCCGTCGTCTTCTGCCTGAGACACGAGCATTCTCCTCTCAAGGGCGGCCCGGGCGCGGATCGCAGGGCGCGCGCGTTAAACACAGCGAAGGCCACGGTAAACCGCAGCCTGACATGCCGGTATCTAGCGGGGTTTCACAATCGCGTCCAGCGTGGATGCGATCCATAATGTCGCACTGCGACGGGCTGTCCGGCGCGCGGGTGCCTCGTGGTCTCAACATGCGTCATGCAGGTGGCGCGGTGGCGATCAGGCTGTCGCGGGTCATGATCCGCGCGTGCCATTCGCTCAGCCCTGGCCGCCCGGTCCGCCAGTCCCGCTCGGCGTGGCGCAGGTCCAGGTATCCCAGCCCGCAGGCCAGCGCGATCTGCCCGATGCAGAGCGGCCCGGCAAGGTAGGGCAGCCAGCGCGCCTCGGCCATGTCCAGCGCGCGGGCGATCTTGGTCCACTGGCCCTCGACCCAAGGCGCATGGCGCGCGGGTTCGGGGCGGATGCGGCCTTCGTAGACCATCAGCAGCGCGGCATCGAGCATCCCGTCGGCCAGCGCCTCCAGCGTCAGCGCGTCCCAGAGCCGGGCGCCCTCGGGGAACAGCCGCCCCCCCTTGCGACTTTCGGAGCCGCGCGCGTCCAGATAGCGGCAGATCACCCGGCTGTCATAAAGCGCGCCGCCTTCGGGGCGTTCCAGCGTCGGCACCTTGCCCAGCGGGTTCTGCGCCACCGGCGCGGTGCCCGGATCCACCGGCGAGCCCGAGGCCGGGATCAGCGCGACCTGTTCCGCGTGCCCGGTTTCATGCAGCACCACCATCACCTTGCGCACATAGGGCGAGGTGGCGCTGTGGTATAGCCGTAATCCTGTCATATCCGGCGCCACCGGATGCGGCCCAGCGCGGCCGCGTCGATTTCCACGCCGGGCCCGTCCAGGCCCAGCCGGATCACGCGGCGGAACCGGGCGGTGGCGCTGGCCTGTTCGCGGTCAGCGGGGCGCAGGGTGGTCAGCCCCTCGGGCACGCGGTCCAGCGCATCCTCGGCCCGCTGGTCCAGATGACCGCGCCGCACGCGTCGGGCCAGCATGTATCCGGCCAGCGCAGCCGCGCCATACTTGGCCGCGACGGCGGCGACGGGGGCAATCGGAAGGGGCATGATGATCTCCTGTCAGGCGTGCGGGCAGCTTAGCAGCCCCGGCGCGGCTGTCCATGCGCTCCGCGCGCCGTCACGCGCGCTTGACCCCGGCGCCGGGTTCGTGACTAAAGGGCGCATGTCCAGGCGCCGCACCCGCTCCCGTTCCAGCCGCCCGCGCCGTGGCGGGGTGCTGAACGCGCTGGCCAATGCCCTGCGCTGGCTGCGCCGGTGGCTGTTGCGGCTGGTTTCGGTGGCGTTTCTTTTCAGTGTGTTCTGGGTGGTGCTCTACATCGCGATCAACCCGCCCGGTGGCCTCTACATGCTGCAGGAATACCGCCGCATCGGCAGCATCGAACGCCAGTGGGTGCCCATGGGCGCAATCGCCCCGGTGATGGCGCGCTCGGTCGTCGCCGCCGAAGATGCGAATTTCTGCACCCACTGGGGGTTCGACATGGGCGAGATCCGCCGCGTGATCGACCAGGGCGGCACGCGCGGGGCCTCGACCATCAGCCAGCAGGTGGTCAAGAACGTGTATCTGTGGCACGGGCGCGACTGGACCCGGAAAGTGCTGGAAGCGGGCTTCACCCTGCTGGTCGAGGCGCTGTGGAGCAAGCGCCGCATCCTCGAGGTCTATCTGAACGTCGCCGAATTCGACGATGGCGTCTTCGGGGTGGAGGCAGCGGCGCGACATTACTTCGGTGTCACGGCCCGCGAACTGAGCGCCTTGCAGGCCGCGCGCCTCGCCGCCGTGATCCCCGCGCCCAAGGCCCGCGATGCCGCGCGGCCAAGTGATTTCGTCCGCCGCCGCGCGAGCGCGATCATGGACGGCGCCGCTACTATCGAGCGCGACGGGCGCGCGGACTGCTTTTAGCGCTGAAGTCATGCCTGCGTGGCGGCCCCATGTTGAATTTCCCCCGCCAAGCAGGCATGACGGGCCGCACCGCAGTGACCCGGAGACCCCATGGCACGGCTTTATCACGTTCCGCTTTCGCCCTTCTGCCGCAAGGTCCGTCTGACGCTGGCCGAAAAGCAGATCGAGGTCGAATTGATCGAGGAACGCTACTGGCAGGCCAGCCCCGAATTCCTGCGCCGCAACCCGGCGGGCAAGGTCCCGGTGCTGCGCCACGAGGGGCGCATCCTGACAGAAAGCCAGGCAATCTGCGAATACATCGACGAAACCGTGCCAACCCCGCCCCTGATGCCGCGCGATGCCCGCGGGCGCTACGAGGTCCGGCGCCTGTGCGCCTGGTTCGACGACAAGTTCCACCATGATGTGACCGTCAACCTGCTATATGAGCGGGTGAACAAGAAGCTGATGGGCCAGGGCTATCCGGATTCGCGCGCGATCAAGACAGGCTCGCAGCGGATCAAGTATCACCTCGACTACATGGGCTGGCTTCTGGACCAGCGCCGCTGGCTGGCGGGCAACGACATGACGCTGGCCGATTTCGCCGCCGCCGCGCAACTGTCCTGCCTGGACTATATCTCGGACGTGGACTGGGCGCGGGCGCCGGCGGTGCATGACTGGTACGCCAAGATCAAGTCGCGCCCGGCGTTCCGCACCTTGCTGGCTGACCAGTTGCCCGGCTTCCCGCCGCCGCCGCATTACGCCGATCTGGATTTCTGACGCGCTGCATGGGTCGACAGGTCGGCGCCAGTGACCTGGGACGCGCGCGCAGGAATATGCTGCGGCCAGCCAGGGGAAGCCCCTGACGTGCGCGCCCCGGATCGGCGCCCGGCCTGGCCGTGCCGTGCCCTAGTTGACGACCTCGTCCTCGAACTCGCGCAGTACCAGCCGCCACCAATCGAACCAGTCGTCCAGATTGGCGCGCGTTACACCCCCTTCGAGTGTCAGGGCCTGGTCCAGCGACAGATCGCCGTCACTGTCCACAAAGGCCCGGCCGAACAGCTTGTTGCTGTTCCAGTCGTTGACACGCTGCAGCGCGTTCGGCGGGGCGCCGTCCCAATAGGCTGACATCAGGAGGGTCTTGCAGTTGGCGTTGTCAGTGCAGCCGTAGAACCAGATCACGTAACGCCTGCCATCTATGCGACCGCTGATGAGCGGATCGCCGACGGAGTCGGTGCTCAATTCCACCGACCCGTAGCCGCGCGCCACATCGGCCACGATCTCCGGATCGGCATGGTCAAGGACTTGTGCCGCTGCCGGTGTGGCCAGTGCAAGGGCACCGGCCAGTGTGAAAGCTGTGAATTGTTGCATTGGCGGGCTCCTGAATAGAGACGCAATGCGCAATCCTACGCCGATGCGGCGATGGCGCAAGCCGCAAGTTGCCCACCCGAGCATAAGCGCTGTCCATGCGCCGAAGCCGCGCTGGGCATCGCCGGGGGGCGTGCGGGTTGCTCACCGCGCCCCCTCGGCCCTGCGCTGCGGGCCGCGCGCCGCCTCAGCCGCCCAGCACCTCGGCGATCGCCTCGCGGGTCGCTTCGGCAATGGTGTCGGCCTCGGCCTCGGTCAGGCAGAGCGGCGGGGCGAAGCCCAGGATGTCGCCCTGCGGCATGGCGCGTGCGATGACACCCCGGCGCAGCATCGCCGCCACCACCTTGCCGCTGGTGGCCCCCAATGGTGCGTCGAAGCCCGCGCGCGTGTCGCGGTCGGCCACCAGTTCCACGGCGCAGAGCATCCCTTCGCCGCGCACCTCGCCCACGTTGGGATGATCGCCCACGGCCTCGGCCATCACACGGTTGAGGTAGGCGCCAGTATCCCGCGCATTCTCCACCAGTCCCAGTCGGTCGATCAGCTCCAGATTGGCAATCCCGGCGGCGGCGCCGATGGGATGGGCGGCATAGGTCCAGCCATGCCCGATCACGCCGAATTCGTCCGTGCCCTGCTCCAGCACCTTCCAGAAATCCTCGGACACGATCGACCCCGAAAGCGGCGCATAGGCCGAGGTCAGCCCCTTGGCGATGGTGATCAGGTCCGGCTTCAGCCCGTAATGCTCCGAACCGAACATCGTCCCCAGCCGCCCGAAACCGGTCACCACCTCGTCGGCGATCAGCAGGATATCGTGCTTCTTCAGCACCTTCTGGATCGCCTCCCAGTATCCGGCAGGCGGCGGGACGATCCCCCCGGTGCCCAGCAGCGGCTCGCCGATGAAGGCGGCGATGGTGTCGGCCCCTTCGCGTGCGATCAGCGCTTCGAGGTCCGCCACCAGATGCGCGGTGAAATCGGCGTCCGACATGGCCGGGTCGGGGCGGCGATAGGGATAGGGCGCCTCGGCGTGCAGGATGCGGTCCAGCGGCAGGTCGAACTTCTTGTGGAACAGGTCCAGCCCCGTCAGCGAGCCCGTGACCAGCCCCGAACCATGGTAGCCCCGCCAGCGGCTGATGATCTTCTTCTTCTCGGGTCGGCCCAGGATGTTGTTGTAATACCACACCATCTTGATGTTGGTCTCGTTCGCGTCCGACCCGCCGAGGCCGAAATAGACCCGGCTCATGTGTTCCGGCGCGCGGTCGATGATCATCCTGGCCAGCCGGATCGAGGCTTCGGTGCCGTGCCCGGCATAGGCGTGATAATAGGACAATTCATGCGCCTGCGCGGCAATCGCCTCGGCGATCTCGGTCCGTCCGTAACCCACATTCACGCAGTAGAGGCCCGCGAATCCGTCCAGCAGGCGGTTGCCGTCCCGGTCGGTGATATGGCTGCCCTCGCCCCCGGTGACGATCCGCTGCGGCGCCTCGCCGCGGGCGAACTGCGCCAGATGGGTGGAAGGGTGGAAGAAATGGTCACGGTCCCATTTCGCAAGCTGGTCGTTGGTCAGCATGGACTGCTCCTTTGGCCTCGGCCGCGCGCGGCGGCGCGGATGTGATGATCCTTTCAGGAAGGGCGCCTCAGCGCCAGTCCCGGCAGACGTATTTGATATCGGTGAAAGCCTCCAGCCCCCAGCGTGCGCCCTCGCGGCCGATGCCGGACTGCTTGAAGCCGCCAAACGGGATCGGCGCGCCGGTGACCTTGGTGCGGTTGACCGCCACCATGCCGAACTGCAGCGCCCGGCTGACCCGATAGATCCGGCGCGGGTCCATGGTGTGCAGATAGGACACCAGCCCGTATTCCGTGCCATTGGCGGCGGCCACCACCTCGTCCTCGGTGTCAAAGGGCGCAACGGCGGCGACGGGGCCGAAGGTCTCCTCGCGCATGATCAGCGCGTCGCGCGGCACATCGACCAGCAGCGTGGGCTTGTAGAACAAGGGCCCCAGCGGCGAGCGCGCGCCGCCGACCAGACAGCGCGCCCCGCGCGCGATGGCGTCGGCGACATGGCTTTCCTGCTTGGCCACCGCGGCCTCGTTCATCAGGGGGCCCAGGTCGCAATCCTCCATCCCCGGCCCCAGCGTCAGCGCCGCGACCTTTTCAGCGAAGCGTTCGCAGAACGCCGCATACTGGCCGCGTTGGATGAAGAACCGGTTGGCGCCCAGACAATCCTGCCCGGTGGTGGCGAACTTGGCCTTCACAGCCTCCTCTACCGCCTGATCCAGATCGGCGTCATCGAAGACGATGAAGGGCGCGTGCCCGCCCAGTTCCAGCACCAGCTTCTTCACCGTGTCAGCGCTCTGGCGGTAGAGCAGCCGCCCCACCTCGGTCGAGCCGGTGAACGAGAGCGCCCGCACGCGTGTATCCGCGACCCAGGCGCCCACGATCTCGGGCGCGTCGCCGGGCAACACGTTGAACAGCCCCGGCGCCAGCCCCGCGCGCTCGGCCAGCACCGCCAGCGCCAGCGCCGACAGGGGCGTCTCCGCCGACGGATGCACCACGCAGGTGCAGCCCGCCGCCAAGGCAGCCGCCGCTTTCCGTGTGATCATGGCCGAAGGGAAGTTCCACGGCGTGACAAGTGCCGCCACGCCCACGGGTTCGCGCCAGACCTCGACCTCGGCATCAGGCAGGTGCGAGGTGACGCCGCGAATATCCGGGCGCTTGGCCTCCTCGGCATAGAATTCAAGGAAACTCGCGGCATAGTCGATCTCGCCGCGCGCCTCGGACAGCGGCTTGCCCTGTTCGGCCACCATGATGCGGGCCAGATCCTCGCGCGCCGCCACCATCAGGTCGAACCAGCGCCGCAGCGCCGCGCCCCGTTCCTGCGGCAGCGCCAAGGACCACTCCGCAAAAGCGCTTTCCGCCGCATCCACCGCCGCCCGCGCCGCCGCCGCATCCAGCCGCGCCACCTGCGCCACCTCGGCGCCGCTGGCCGGATCGGTCACGGCAAACCGCGCCGCCCCGTCCTGCCACACCCCGCCGATGAACCCCTCGGCGCGCAGCAGCCCCGGGTCCTGCAACTGCCGCGCAAGCCCTTCCCCCGCACGCGCCTTCACTGCACTTCTGCCCATAACCTTCTCCTGTCCGCCCCGACTTCATCTTGCCGGAAATACCCTGGGGGAGTCGGTGCTTGCACCGACGGGGGCAACGCCCCCATGCTCCGTCTGCACCCAGAGCCTACGCCAGCGCATGCAGACGATCCGACCCCCCGCCAACGCCCCCGCGCAGCAGAAACGTCTTTCCGGGCCGCGACTTCAGGACGATCCGTCCACCAGCATCCGCAAGGGCGGTGGAGCGGTCTTGATCGGCTTTGTGACTATATAGCTGAAATACCGCTTCACCCCGGCGCGGCTTTCCAGAAGCCCGTCCATGAGCGCCTGATATTCGGCCACGTCCCGGGCGATCACCTGCATCAGGTAATCATACCCGCCCCCCAGCGCCCAGCAGGCGGTCACCGCCTCGATCTGCGCCACCGCGCGTTCAAACGTCTGGAGGCTCTCGGCGCGGTGGGTGTCCAGTTCCACCATGACAAAGACCGTCACATGCGGGCCGATCTTCTCCAGCGCCACCTCTGCGCGGTAGCCCCGGATCAGCCCCGCGCGCGCCATCCGGTCCAGCCGCTGCCAGCAGGGCGTGGGCGAGAGGTTCACCCGCCGCGCCAGCTCGGCCTTGGACAGCCGCCCCTCGCGCGTGAGGATCGACAGGATTTCCAGATCACGGTCATCGAGGGCGATGCGGCTCATGGCGCCATCTTCCCCGGCGCCGGGGCGGTGTCAATCGGGCACGCAGCGCAGCGGGGCAGGGGACGAATCGCCACATACGCCCTATCTTTCCCTTTCATGGCCCGCCCCGCCCTCTTCCCCCACCTGAACGCCCTTGCGCTGGCGGTCGCCCTGGCCGCGCTGCCCGCCCAAGCCTCGGCCTGCCGCCTTGCGCTGGCGCTTGGGCTGGATGTCTCGCGCTCGGTCAGCAACCCGGCCTACGATCTGCAGGTCGGGGGCGTGCAGGCCGCGCTCGCGGACCCGGAGGTGCGTGCCGCGATCCTGATCCCCGACGCCCCGGTCGCGCTGGCGATCTTTGAGTGGTCCGGGCGCTGGCAGCAGCAGGTGGTGGTGGGCTGGACCATGCTGGAGAGCGCCGCCGACATCGACGCGGTGATCGCGCAGATGGATGGGCTGGAGCGCAGCTTTCGTGGGCAGACGGCGGTGGGGCGTGCGCTGTTCTTTGGCGGGCGGCTCCTGCTGGGCGCGCCGGAGTGTGCCGCCCGCACGCTGGACCTCTCGGGCGACGGGCGCAACAACGACGGCCCCGACCCCGCGCGCATCTATGAGCGGTTCGACTTCGGCGACATCACCGTGAACGGGCTGGCCATCGGCGGGCTGGAGATCGGCATCCTGGACTACTACCGGGCCGGGGTTATCCGCGGCCCCGGCGCCTTCGTCGAATTCGCCGAGGACTGGCGCGACTTCCCGCCCGTGTTCCGCCGCAAGCTGCTGCGCGAACTCACCGCGCCCCTGTTCTCCGAAGCCGGGCACCCCGCCCTCCGCTGAGCCCGCCCGGCGCGCCCCG
>SKMI01000022.1 GCA_007121115.1 Paracoccaceae bacterium
CCGATTCGCAGTGGCGTCGGTCCGCTGGCACTTTTTGTCAGGGGCAGGTGTTGACCGTTCAGTCCCAGCCGTCAGCGGCGATCAGCGCCTTGAGCCGGGCATCGTCGTAGGCGGCTTCCAGTCGCGCGGCCGCTGCGCGTGCGGCGTCCTGCGGATCGCCTTCGGCTGCGCCCTCGGACACCTTGCGCCACTCGGCCAGATAGGCATCGGCATCGCGCGCGCCCACCTTCATGGCGGCGCGGTCGATGGCCTGTTCGAAGCGTTCGGAAAGCTGCACCTTGGCGCCGCGCCGCCCCTTGCCGACGATCACCTGCGCCGGAATATCGCGCCAGTAGACGACCACCACTTCCGCCATGCCTGCCTCCTGTGCCAGGGCCAATCCCGCGCCCCTGCATAGACGCTGCGCACCCCTTGCCTGCGCCCGAAGCGACATGCCGTGCGCACGCGGCGACCCGCGGACGAACATGGGCCGCGTGCCACCGCCAACCAGCGAATCCTTGCGCAGCGCATGTCGTGAGACTACCTTGCCAGATAACACGATATTGGAGGGCGAGTGATGACGCCCGAGCGTCCCGCAGGCGCGGGCGCGCTCCCGAAACCGACGCATGGCCCGGATGATTCCGCGCGGGCCCCGAAATCGGCGACGCCGCCGCGCCACTCAGCGCCCGACCGGGCGGGGCTATATGCCGCGCTCGATCTGGGCACGAACAGTTGCCGCATGCTGATTGCCCGCCCACGGGGCGCGCACTTCGAAGTTGTGGACAGTTTTTCCAAGGCCGTTGAATTGGGCACCGGGCTGGAACAGTTCGGCAAGCTGGCCTTCCGGCCCATGGAACGCACCCTGCACGCGCTGCGTATCTGTCGCTCCAAGCTGGAGCGCCACAAGGTGCGCTCCATGCGGCTGGTGGCAACAGAAGCCTGCCGCCGCGCCCGCAACAGCCGCGATTTCGTGCGCCGGGTGCGCAATGATGTCGGCCTGAGCCTGGACATCATCACCCCCGAGGAAGAGGCCCGGCTTGCGGTGGTGTCCTGCGCCTCGCTGGTGGCGCCGACGACCGAACAGTTGCTGGTGCTGGACATTGGCGGTGGGTCCACCGAACTCGTCTGGATCGATCTGTCGTCGGTGGCTCCTGCACAGCGCCGGGCCGCGATCCTCGAGATGTATCGCGGATTCTCGCGCACGCCGCGGCCGGGCAAGCCAATGGTGGTGGACTGGATCAGCGTGCCGCTGGGCGTGGCCACGCTGCGCGACATGTTCGCCGATGTCGAGGATGACGGCGCCCGCTTCGCGCTGATGAGCTGGTATTTCGAGGAACAGCTCGAAACCTTCAGCCCCTATCACGCCGCGCAGCCGCGCGAGGGGTTTCAGATCATCGGCACCTCGGGAACCATCACCACGGTGGCGGCGTCGTATCTGGGGCTGCGCCGCTATGACCGCAATCGCGTTGACGGGCTGACCATGACCAGCACCCAGATCGACCAGGTGGTGCGTGAATACCTCGCGCTCGGCCCCGAGGGGCGGCGGCTGGATCCGCGCATCGGGCGCGACCGGCACACGCAGATCATGTCTGGCGCGGCAATCCTGATGGCGCTGATGCGCGTCTGGCCCACCGACCGCATGTCCGTGGCCGATCGCGGCTTGCGCGAGGGGCTGCTTTACGCGCAGATGACCCGCGACGGGGTGCTGTCGCGCAACTGAGGCGACTGCGACAGGGGCGTTGGCGGAGCGACAGGCCAGGGCGGCAGAACGGATGGCAGGGGGCAGGCGCGTGCGCGGGAAGAAGCCGACAGGGGTAGGGTCCAGAGCGGGGGGCGGTTCGGGGTCCGGGCGCGGGCAGCGCGATCTGCGGGTCCGGGTCAAGACCGCCAAGGGGCGCAAGGCGTCCTCGACCCGCTGGCTGGAGCGGCAGTTGAACGACCCCTATGTCCACGCGGCGCGGCGCGAGGGCTACCGCGGACGCGCGGCCTTCAAGATCATCGAGCTTGATGACAAGTATCGCTTCCTGCGCCCCGGCGCGCGGGTGGTCGATCTGGGCTGCGCGCCCGGCGGCTGGCTGCAGGTGGCCGTGGCGCGCGTGAACGCGCGGGGCGAGGTGCCGGGCAAGCCCCAAGGCCGGGTGCTGGGCGTGGACCTGCAGGAGGTCGACCCGCTGCCGGGCGCCGAGGCCCACGTGCTCGACTTCCTGGCCGAAGGCGCCGACGCGCAGGTGCGCGGCTGGCTGGGCGGGGGGGCGGATGTGGTGCTCTCGGACATGGCGGCGGCCAGTTCCGGGCACCGTCAGACCGACCATCTGCGCATCATCGCGCTGTGCGAGGCGGCGGCCGAATTCGCCTTCGACGTGCTGGAAGAGGGCGGCACCTTCGTCGCCAAGGTGCTGGCCGGCGGTGCCGAGGGCGCGCTTCAGGCCCGCTTGAAACAGGCCTTCGCCAAGGTCGCCAACGTCAAACCCCCCGCCAGTCGCGCCGACAGCGCCGAGAAATACGTGGTGGCAACTGGATTTCGCGGGCGCCCCGACGCGCCCGAGGCATGAGGCCAGACCCTTCGCAGGTTTGATCCTGACGGTTTCCGCCAATGTCCCGCCCGCGCGGCCCGAGGGCGCTTCTTTCGCCCTTCGAGTCAAGCGCTTCCGTATGGCTCAGGCAGAGGACGCATCAGCCGCTCTATCGTCCCGTTCCACGATCCGCTCTTCCAGAACCGCGTTGGTGACGCCGCCCAGCAGGATGGCGTAGGCCGCGACATAGAACCACAGCATCAGCACCACCACGGCGCCGATGGAGCCATAGATCTCGTTGTAGTCAGCGAAATTCGCCAGGTAGAAGTTCAGCACCACCGACGCCGCCAGCCACAGCACCACCGCCACCGCCAGCCCCGGCCACATCACCATCCGCTGACGCCCGGCGCGCGCCCGGTTCGGCCCGAACCGGTAGAACAGCGCCAACCCCGCCACCACCACCGCCAGCGCAACGAGCCAGCGCAGCGCCTCGGTCACGGCGCTGTTCAGGAACCCCACCGGCACCAGCGCCAGGACCAGCGGCAGCACCACCAGCATCCCCAGCGCCACCGCGCCGACCGAGACCATCGCCACGGTCAGCGCCAGCGCATGGGCATAGAACATGATTCCTGTGCGCGGCGGCAGACCGTAAATGGCGGTCAGCCCACGCGAAAGCCCCGCCACCCCCAGCCGCGCCGACCACAGCGCGATGGTGAGCGTCAGCAGGGACGTCCAGCCGAGCGTGGTATCCGTGGCCTGCCGGATCTGCTCCAGTTGCCCCGCGATCAGGTCCACCGCATCGGGTGGCAAAAGTTCGCTGTAATCGGCAAAGGCGGTTTCCACCATTTCCGGGTCATAGAAATACCCGGCGATGGAGATCAATGCCGCCAGTGCCGGAAATAACGCGAACAGGGCATAAAACGCGACTCCGGCCGCGACCAGATCGATCCGGCGGGCGCCCATGGTTGCATTGATCGTGCCCAGCGTGCGCGCAACTGGAACAAATCGTCGTGGAATCAAGCTGCGATTACCCGGCGATCCTGAAATCGTCCAGCGACTTACCCGATTTCAGCGCGGCCTCGATCCAGCCGGGCCGGCGCCCGCGTCCGGTCCAGGTCTGGGCCGGATTCTCGGGATTGACGAATTTCGGCACGCCGGCACTACCCTTCTTCTTGCCCGTGGCTTTCAGCAGTTCGGGCAGGGAAAAGCCCTTTTCACGGGCAAGCGCCTCGATCTCGGCCAGCGCGGCAAGTTTTTCACGCTCGTGATAGGTTTCGATGGCCTTGTCCACGTCCTTCTTGAGTTTCTTCAGCTCGTCGATGGACATTGCGTTGAGGTCGGTCATTCGTTTTGCTCCGGGGTTTGCCTATTGGCAGAATTCCCACAATGAACGGAAAAGTAAAGCCCCAAAACGCGCGCGACATTGTTATCCGGCGTTTCAGCAGCCTTTCTCCCAGCGACAGGATCAGTCATTTCCGGCAGCCCGGGCCTTCTCCAGGACATAGCGCGCGGTCATCAGGTCCAGATGCGCGCCGCCGCCATTCTTGGCGATGGTGATCTGGTCGGGCGTTTCACGCACAAAGCGCCCGGCGGCGACATCATAGAAATCGGCGCGGATATCATCGCGGCCGATAACGCCCTGCGCCAGCGGAATTTTCAATTCCCCGATATGGTCCAGCGTGGTGTCGCGGCTGTCCACGAAAAGAGTGGCGCGGCGCAGCGCGGTATCGTCCACCTCGCGCATGTCGGGGCGGTAGGCGCCGATCAGGTCCAGGTGCTGGCCTGGTTCCAGCCAGTCGCCCTGGATCACCGGCTCACGCGCCATGGTGGCAGTGCAGATGATATCGGCACCGCGCACCGCCGCTTCCAGATCGGGCTCTGCGCGGGTGCGCGGGCTGCGCCCGGCCAGATCGCGGGCCGCCGCAGCGCTGCGGTTCCAGACAGTGAAATCGGCCTCGGGGAAAAGCGCGCGATAGGCATCTATCATGCTGGCGCCCACGGTCCCGGCGCCAACGATGGTGATGCGGCGGCTTTCGGGTCGCGCCAGCAGGCTGGCGGCATAGAGACTGTCCCCGGCGGTTTTCCAGCGGGTGACAATGTGGAAATCCACAATCGCCTCCAGCGTGCCATCGGTGTCGGAAAACAATGTCACGGCGCCATTGATCATGGGCCGCGCCGCCGCCGGGTTCCGCGGAAAGATCGTGGCGGTCTTGACCGCGCTGCCCAGTCCGTCGATCCACGCCGCCCGCGACAGCAGCGTATCCGGGTCACGATAGAGGAAGCTGTCGGCGATTTCCGCGCGGGGCAGGCGGTGACCGGCCTCGAATGCGACCAGCAATTCGCGCCAGTCGAGCTGCGTTTCGACGTCGGGGCCGACAATCACGGGGGTCATGCGCGTTCCTTTCCTCGTTTCCGTTCAGCCTGTCAGATCAGGGATATCTGTTCCAGACGGGTTTTCAGCCGCTCGGGCCCTTCGAAGAGGTGTGTCTGCCAGCCGCGTTCGGCGGCGGCTGCGATATTGTCGGCCCGATCATCGGTGAAAAACAGCGCCTCGGGCGCAATTCCGCTCTCGCGTTCGACATGGGCATAGATGGCGGGATCAGGTTTCAGCAGGCCAAGGTGGCCGGAAATGAACCGCTGGTCGAAGCTGTCCAGAAACGGATAGGCCCGCTGTGCAATCCGGAACGTGTCGATTCCGAAATTCGACAGCGCCAGACACCGAACGCCTTTTGCGCGCAGCCTATGCAGCAACTCAACCGATCCGGGAATTGCCGGGCTGGCCATTTCCAGCCACCCGGTTTCCCAGAGCGCAATTTCCTCGGCCCAGTCAGGGTGTTGCGCCGCCAGCGCGCGGACCGAAGCGGCAAAGGGTGCGCCGCGGTCGACTTCCAGGTTCATGCCATCCAGATCGACCGCGGCAAACAGCGCCGCGCGGCGGTCCGGGCCGATCCGGCGGTCATAGAACCGCTGCGGATTCCATTCCAGCAGCACATTGCCGATGTCGAAAACCACGGCGTCGATCTGGGGCATGGGCCGGGGCATGGGCTGGGGCATGTCGGGGATCCTTGAAAGGTGCGGGGCTCACCCTCGCGCGCGCTGCAGCATCCGGTCCAGGGTCTGTGCGAAGCGGGCGCGGTCCGCGCGGCCAAAGGCGCGCCCGCTGCCCTGCCGGAACGGGTCGGCGGCGCGCAGGTCGGTCATCAGGTCGCGCATGGCCAGCGCATTGCCGATATTGGCCGCCGTGAGTGCGCTGCCATCCGGCCGCAGCACCTGCGCCCCCGCGTCCACGGCGCGCGCCGCCAGCGGCATGTCCGCGGTCACCACCACATCCCCCGGCCCGGCGCGCTCGGCGATCCAGCGGTCGGCGGCATCCGCACCCTGATCGACATAGACCACCTGAACCAGCGGATGCTCTACCGGCCGCAGCCCGCCATTGGTCACCAGCTTCAGCGCCGCGCCGTGACGGATGGCGATGCGCTCGGCCTCGGCCCGGACGGGGCAGGCATCGGCATCGACATAGACCACGCTGCTCATCGGCGCAGGGCGCGGGCGTGGAACCGGATGTGGCTGGCCATGAAGGTCGAGACAAAGAAATAGCTGTGGTCATACCCCGCCTGCATCCGGAACGTGCCGGGCTGGCGGCTTGCGGTCATGGCCTGGGCCAGGGCTTCGGGCATCAGCAGGTCCAGGAACTGGTCCGCCGTCCCCTGATCCACCAGCACCTCGCCGTCGAAGCCGTGGGTCTGCATCAGCAGCGTGGCGTCATGGTCGGACCAGGCGGCGGCATCCGCGCCCAGATAGGCCGCGAACTGCTTGCGGCCCCAGTCGCTGGCCGTCGGATGCGTAATCGGCGAAAACGCGGACACCGAGGCAAACCGCCCCGGCAGGCGCATGGCCATTGTCAGCGCCCCGTGCCCGCCCATGGAGTGGCCGGTGATCGCCTGCGCCTCCTCGTCCAGAGGGAAGTTGTTGAACAGCACCCGCGGCAATTCCTCGGTTACGTAATCCCACATCTGGAAATGTGCGGCCCAGGGTGCCTGCGTGGCGTTGACATAGAACCCCGCGCCCTGGCCCAGGTCGAAGGCCTCGTCATCGGCCACGTCCGCGCCGCGGGGCGAGGTGTCGGGGAACACCAGCGCCAGCCCGCGCCGGGCGGCGTGCTCCTGCGCGCCTGCCTTGACCATGGCGTTCTCATGCGTGCAGGTCAGCCCCGAAAGATACCACAGCACCGGCACCGGCCCGCGCGCGGCCTGCGGCGGCAGATACAGGCCAAAGGTCATTTCGCAGCCCGTGGACTGCGCATCGTGGCTATAGACGCCCTGCACCCCGCCAAAGGCGCGGTTTTCCGAAATCTTCTTCATGGCTCCCCCTTAACGTCTCGTGGTTTGGCGCAACCTGTCAGAACGTTCCGACCCAGGCAATCACCACCGGGATGGTGGCGATGCTGACAATGGTCGAGATCAGGATCGCCGCCGACACCCGCGCCGGGCCTACCTGATACTGTTGCGCCAGGATGAACACGTTGCCCGCCACCGGCAGCGCGGCGGCGGCGATCATCACCCCGGCCATGAACGGGTCCACGCCGAAGACCAGCAGCGTGGCCACCGCCACCAGTGAAGGATGCAGCACCAGCTTGCCGACACAGAGCCAGGTGACCACGCCCAGCCGCTCCACCTTCTTGTCGGCAAGCGAGGCGCCGATGGCAAACAGCGCACACGGCGTGGCCGCCGCGCCCAGCAGCGTCATGAACTCGTCCACCGGCCCGGCCAGCCCCAGCCCCGTGGCCGCCCACGCGAGCCCCGCGACCATGGCCATCACCATCGGGTTCTTCAGCACCGCCAGCGCCAGCATCCGCGGCAATTCCGGCGAGATGCGCCCCTCGCGCGCCAGCGTGATCAGCATGACGAAAAGCGACGAGAAGATCACCAGGTCGATGGTCAGGATCATCAGCACGGGCGGCACCGATTCGGGGCCCAGAAGCACAACCAGCATCGGTACGCCCAGAAACCCGGTGTTGCCGATGGTCGCCGTATGCGCCTCGATCGTCGCCTCGGCCAGCGGTCGGCGGCGGGCAAAGGCCACGGCCATCACCAGCCCGTACATCATCAGGCACGCCCAGAGATAGGCCGCGAAGCCCCGCGCATCGAACAATTCGCCGATGCTCAGGTTCGCCGAAAACCCGAACAGCATCGCCGAAAGCGCGAAATAGAACACGAATTTTGTCAGCCAGGCCGTCGCCTCGGGGCCGAACAGCCCAAGACGGCCCGCGCCGAAGCCCAGGCCGATGACGGCAAAGAACGGCAGGGTCTTGACGAAAACCTCTAGCATGGCCGGTGCGGTAGCAGATGCCCGGGGGGCGCGCTAGCACCTGCGGGGTTTTCCTGCCGTTGCAGACGCACTAACCTGATGCCGAGCGGGAGGGATGATGACAGCAGCAGCACCGAAGCGCCGCAAGGGGCGCAAGTTCGATCAGGTGATCGAGGGCGCGCGGGCCGTGTTCATGGCGCATGGGTTCGACGGCGCGAGCGTGGACGAGATCGCGCGCGCGGCGGGCGTGTCCAAGGCGACGCTTTACAGCTATTTCCCGGACAAGCGCGTGCTCTTCACCGAAGTGGCCGCGCGTGAATGCCTGCGCCAGGCTGACGCGGCGCTGGCCAGCATAGACCTGACCGCGCCGCCCGCGCAGGTGCTGGATGCCGTCGCGCGGCGCATCATCGACTTCTACAGTTCGGATTTCGGGCAGGCCATGTTCCGGCTTTGCGTGGCCGAGACGTCGCGGTTCCCCGAACTCGGGCAGCGGTTCTACGAAAGCGGGCCGCTGATGGCGCGGGCGCGGCTGGGGGATTACCTGCGTGCGGCGGTGGCGCGGAGCGAATTGGTCATCGACGATATCGATCTCGCCGCCGACCAGTTCGTCCATTTGTGCAACGCCGATCTGCACGACCGACTGCTCTGCGGTGTCGAGACGCGCTTCGCCCAGGCCGAGGTCGATCGCGTGGTCACTGGTGCGGTGCGCATGTTCATCGCCGCTTACGGCAGCGCAAACCCTGCACGCGGCACCGTCACAGCCATTTCGACTTCGTAGCCATAATCACGCCCGAAGGCTTTTCCGTCGTTCGACCGTGCGCGATCGTCCCGGGGGAGTCCGGCGCGCGTCCCGCGCTGCCGGACTGGGGCAGAGCCCCCGCACCCGCGCGCAGCGCCAGAAAAATTGCGCGCGGAACGCGCGCGCCGCAAGGTCACGCCGGGAAGCGGTTCATTCCCATTCGATGGTGCCCGGCGGTTTCGAGGTGATGTCATAGGTCACGCGGTTGATCCCGCGCACCTCGCCCACCAGCCGCGTGGCGGTTTCGGACAGGAACTCGTGGGTGAACGGGTAGTAATCCGCCGTCATGCCGTCCACGCTGGTGACCGCGCGGAGCGCGCAGGCGTACTCATAGGTTCGCGCGTCGCCCATCACGCCCACTGTGCGCACCGGCAGAATCGCCACGAACGCCTGCCAGATCTCGTCATAAAGCCCGTGCTTGCGGATCTGGTCGATGAACACCGCATCCGCCCGGCGCAGGATCTCCAGCTTTTCGCGCGTGATCTCGCCGGGGCAGCGGATCGCCAGACCGGGGCCGGGGAAGGGGTGGCGGCCGATGAAGCTGGGCGGCAGACCCAACTCGCGCCCCAGGGTGCGGACCTCGTCCTTGAACAACTCGCGCAGGGGTTCGACCAGCTTCAGTCCCATCTTCTCGGGCAGCCCGCCGACGTTGTGGTGGCTCTTGATCGTCACCGACGGCCCGCCGCTGAAGGACACGCTTTCGATCACGTCCGGGTAAAGCGTCCCCTGCGCCAGGAACGCCGCCCCTTCGATCCCGTCGGCGTAGTGCTGGAACACATCGATGAACAACCGCCCGATGGTCTTGCGCTTTGTTTCCGGGTCGGAAACGCCCTCCAGCGCCGACAGGAAGCGATTGGATTCGTCGGCGTGGATCAGCGGGATGTTGTAATGGTCGCGGAACATGGTGACGACTTCCTCGGCCTCGCCCAGCCGCAAGAGCCCGTGGTCCACGAAGACGCAGGTGAGCTGCTCGCCGATCGCCTCGTGGATCAAAACCGCGGCCACCGAACTGTCCACGCCCCCGGACAGCCCGCAGATGACCTTGGCATCGCCCACCTGCTCGCGGATGCGCTCCACCGCCTCGGCGCGGTAGGCGCCCATGGTCCAGTCGCCGGTGAACCCGGCCAGCCGCACGAAGTTTTCCAGCAGTTTCCGCCCGTTGGGGGTGTGGTGCACCTCGGGGTGGAACTGCACGGCATAGAAATGCCGCGCGGCATCGGCGATCATGGCGAAGGGCGCGCCCGAGGAGGTGCCGATCACCTCGAACCCCGGGGCGAGTTGCGTGACCCGGTCACCGTGGCTCATCCAGACTTCTTCGCGTCCCGTGGCGAAGAGCCCGTGAAAGATGCCGTCGCCGCGATGCCCCGGCGCGGGCTCGACAAAGGCGCGCCCGAACTCGGCGTGGTGGCCGCCCTCCACTGCGCCGCCAAGCTGCGTCATCATCACCTGCTGGCCATAGCAGATGCCCAGCACCGGCACGCCGAGGCCGAACAGCGCATCGGGCGCGCGCGGGCTGCCGGGGCGGGTCACCGAATCCGGCCCGCCCGACAGGATCACCGCGCGCGGCGACCGCTCGTCCAGCAGCGCGTCGGTGACGCTTTGATAGGGGTGGATTTCGCAATAGACGTTCAGCTCGCGCAGGCGCCGCGCGATCAGTTGCGTCACCTGGCTGCCGAAATCGACGATCAGCAGCAGGTCATGGGGAGTGGTGCGTGTCATGCCAATCGCAATAGGGCGCGCGCCCTTTCTGCGCAAGAGAGCCGGCGCAAGAGAGTGGGTGCGCAAGATGCCGCCTGCGCGCCACCTGGGGGCGGGCGGCGCGGGGCGCATGTCGCTTTGCACCCTGAAGCGCCGCAAACCGGCGGCGATGCGCGCCACGGGCTGCGTATGACGGGCGCATCCGGTGCGGGCAGAGCCGTTCCGGCGCGGCGAAAAAGGGGGTCGGCATGTCAGAGGCAGCAGCAGACGCAGGCGGGGCATCGGCAGGGGCCGCAGCAGGGCGCCGCGCGCGCGGCGGCGGCGG
>SKMI01000056.1 GCA_007121115.1 Paracoccaceae bacterium
CGGGCGTGGTCATCTGGCGGCGCTGGACCTCGGAGACGCGGCCATGCGGGAAGAGGATGAAGACATCGACGTTCGCCAGACCCCGAAACGCCTCGATCGCCGCCGAGCCGGTGTCGCCCGAGGTGGCGCCGACTATGGTGACCCGCTGCCCGGACCGCGACAGCGAGGCTTCGAACATCTGGCCAATGAGCTGCATGGCGAAATCCTTGAACGCCAGCGTCGGGCCGTGGAAAAGCTCCAGCAGGAAATGCCCCGGCGCCAGTTGCTTCAGGGGCGCGCGGGCGGGGTGGCCGAAGCCGCCATAGGCGCGGGCGATCAGGCGGCGGAATTCATCGTCGCCGAAGGCATCGCCGATGAAGGGGCGCATCACCGCGTGGGCCACATCCTCGTAGCTTTGCCCGGCCAGCGCGGCGATCTGGTCAGGCGTCATCACGGGCACCGCGCGGGGCACATAAAGCCCGCCGTCACGCGCGAGCCCGGTCAGCATCGTCGCCTCGAAGTCCAGTTCCGGCGCCGCCCCGCGTGTGGAGATGTAGCTCATGCCGCCTTGTCCTTGCTGTCCTCGCGCCTCATACGCCACAGAAGCACGGCTGTCATCCCCGCCCAAACGGCGGCGAGCGAGAACCAGGTGATCGCGTATTCCAGATGGTCGTCGGGGATGTCGGCGGTGGCGATGGGCACGGGCTGCGCGGGTGGCGCGGGTTCAGTGGTGGCGCGCAGGACCAGAAGCGCGGGCTGCGTGTCCAGATGCGCGGCGAGCGGCCCCACCTCGCGCGAGAAGAAGAGGTTGCGGCCCATGTCCGGGTCCGGGGTGAAGCGGTCGCTGTCCTGCGGCCAGTCGAGGTTCCCTTCGATCCGCACCTCTCCCTCGGACGGCGGGCGCGGGGCATCGCCCCGCACCTGCGGGACATAGCCGCGGTCGACTAGGATGCGCTGCCCGGTTGCGGTCTCGAAGGCGGCGATCACGCGATACCCCGGCCCGGCCTCGCGCTGGCTGGACAGGACCAGCGCCTCGGCGCCGGTGAAGCGGCCTTCGGTATGAACGGGGCGGTAGCGGTCGCGCTCCGGGTCCGGGTCGGTGGGCAGCGCCACGGGGGTGTCGTGAATGCGCGCCTCGATGGCGTCGATCGCTGCGGCCTTCTGGCCCATGCGGTCGATCTGCCAGAAGCCCAGCGCCAGCAGCACCCCGGTGCCCAGCAGCCCCGATAGCAGCGGCAGGATCATGCGGCGTGTGATCATGACACCCTTTGACAGATGGGTTTCAAACGGAAAGGCGCGCGCCTTGCGGCCCGCGCCTTGCGCCTTTGCGTGGCATCCGGCCGTGGGCCGGATGCGCGCGGGCCGTCGCTACTGCCCCCAGACGTAGATCGAGGCGAACAGGAACAACCACACCACATCGACGAAGTGCCAGTACCAGGCCGCCGCCTCGTACCCGACATGGCGTTCGGCGGTGAAATGCCCCGCGTAGACGCGCATCAGGCAGATCGCCAGAAAGATGGTGCCGATGATGACGTGCACCCCGTGGAACCCCGTCGCCATGAAGAAGTTGGCGCCGTAGATGTTGCCCGCGAAGCCGAAGCCCGCGTGGGTGTATTCATACGCCTGCAGGAAGGTGAAGATGATCCCCAGCGCCACGGCGATGGCCAGGCCCATCTTCATCTCGTCACGCCTGTTGCCATGCACCAGCGCGTGGTGCGCCCAGGTCGCAGCACAACCCGAAAGCAGGAGCACCAGCGTGTTGATCAGCGGCAGGTGCCAGGGGTCGAAGGTCTCCACACCGGCGGGGGGCCAGGGGCCATCGACCGCCGGGCTGATGCCATCGGGGTGCATCGGATAGAGCGCGTGCTTGAAAAAGGACCAGAACCACGCGGCGAAGAACATCACCTCGGACAGGATGAACAGGATGAAGCCATAGCGCAGGCCGATCACCACCACCGGCGTATGATCGCCCGAGTGGCTTTCCAGCACGATCTCCTTCCACCATTCGAACATGACGTAGAGCACGCCGACGAAGCCCATCAGGAACAGCCAGGGGCCGTTGCCGTGCATCCACATCACGGCGCCGATGAGCATCAGGAAGCCCGAAACCCCGCCCACGAAGGGCCAGATCGACGGCGGCAGGACGTGATAGTCGTGGTTCTTCTCATGCGCCATGTGGTGTTCCCTCGCTTGGTCTTGTCGGTTGCCCGGTGGCGGCTGGCGACCGGCCCGAGCGCCGCTTCGTTGTTATTGGGTCAGGTCCCAGTCCGCAGCGTCCTCGGCCGGGATCGCGCCGGTGTTCAGTTCGGCGTAGTTTTCGGGCAGGTCGGTCGGGTGGAAAGTATAGGAGAGGGTGATGGTGTGATTGTCGCGCGCTTCGCGGTCGTCCAGCATGTCCGGATCCACGAAGAAGGTCACCGGCATCAGCACCCGCTCGCCGGGTTGCAGCACCTGCAACTCGAAGCAGAAGCAGTCGATCTTGGTGAAGAACACGCCCGAGGAATAGGGCGAGACATTGTAGCTGGCGGTTCCGGCGATCACCTCGTCGGTGGGGTTGTAGGCCTCATAGAACGCGAGCCCCATCTCGCCCAGCCGCACCTCCATGGTGCGCTCCACCGGGCGGAATTCCCACGGGAAGCCGCGCGCGCGGGAGCCGTCGAAGCGCACCCGCACGGTTTCATCCAGAATACGGTCGCCCGCTGCCTCGGCGGTGTTGGTGGTGCCGCCATAGCCGGTGACGCGGCAGAACAGGTCATAAAGCGGCACCGCCGCCCAGCCCATCGCCCCCATGAACATGACCGTGCTCACGGTCGCCATCAGCGTGCGCTGCGTGCCGGTGAGGGTCTTGTACCAGGTGATCATTCCGTGCTCCGTCGTCTTGGGTCAGTCGTCCTGCGGCAGCAGCGCAGGGCGGTAGGTGTGGTCATAGGCCTGGATGGTGCCGCCGCTCTGGACCTTGGCCACGGTCAGGCCGAAGACCAGCGCGATGAAGGCCACCAGCAGCAGGCCCACGCCCAGGTTGCGGCTGAACCGGCGCTTGTGGATCTCGTGCGTGGGGCGCAGGGTGGGGGACGTGGACGGCATGGCGGTCATCCTCCGAAGCCGATCAGCGCGTAGGCGTCGGCGGCACGCAACGCGGCCTCGATCAGCAGCGCGCCGAAATGGGCGAACAGGTAGTAAAGCGACAGGCGGAACACCTGCTTTTCGGTGCGGTAGTTGTCGGCTTCGGCTTGCGATTCGGTCCGGCGCCAGATCGCCCAGGCGCCGCGCAGGAACAGCGCGTTCACCACCAGCGCCACGGTCAGATAGACCGGCCCGCCGATGGAGGTGAAGCCCGCGGCCAGCGCCACCGGGACCAGCACCACCGTATAGGCCAGCACATGCGCGCGGGTCGCGCGGCGGCCGTGGGTCACGGTCAGCATGGGCACACGGGCGTTGGAATAGTCATCCTTCATGAACAGCGCCAAAGCCCAGAAATGCGGCGGCGTCCACATGAAGATCAGCGCGAACATCAACCAGGCTTCGAGCCCCACGCTGCCGGTGGCCGCGGCCCATCCGATCATCGGCGGGAACGCCCCGGCAGCCCCGCCAATGACGATGTTCTGCGGCGTCGACCGCTTCAGCCACATCGAATAGATCACGGCGTAGAAGAAGATGGTGAAGGCCAGCAGCGCGGCAGCCAGCAGGTTGGTGGCCAGCCCCAGCATGATCACCGCGATGCCGGACAGCGCCAGGCCGAGACCCAGCGCCTCGCCCGGTTCGACCTTGCCCGCCGGGATGGGGCGACGCGCCGTGCGGCGCATGACGCGATCGATATCGGCGTCCCACCACATGTTCAGCGCGCCCGAAGCGCCCGCGCCCAGCGCAATGAAGATCACCGCCGCCAGCGCCTCGATCGGGTGCAGCGCCGCCGGCGCCACCAGAAGCCCGGCCAGCGCCGTGAACACCACCAGCGACATCACGCGCGGCTTCAGCAGCACCACGTAGTCGCCGAAACCGGGCTCGGCCGGGCGGGCGGTATCATGAAGGTCGGCGCGAATATCGGTCATTTCGGGGCGGGTTCCGTTGCGGGTTCCGTTCGGCGGGCGTTGGCGTCGGAACAGCGGGCGGCAGGCGCGCGCTGGTCCGCTGGACACACGGGATTACTCGGTCGCCGCAAGCTCGACATCGGGCTCCCAGCCCGGCAGCGGTGGGTGCTGCGCGAAATCGGCCCCCTGACGTTCCAGCCAGGCGATATATTCCTCTTCGCTGACCACCTTCACGGTGATCGGCATGTAGGCGTGATTGATCCCGCACAGTTCGGAGCACTGGCCGAAATAGACGCCCTCTTCCTCGGCATTGAACCACAGTTCGGCCAGACGCCCGGGCACTCCGTCCTGCTTCACGCCGAATGCGGGCACTGTCCAGGCGTGCAGCACATCGGCGGCGGTCACCTGCACCACGATATCGCGGCCCACGGGCACCACCATCGCAGTGTCGGTGGCCAGCAGGTAGTGCTCAGGCTCGTAGCCGTAGTCGGCCAGTTCGTCCCGCTCCAGCATGAAGGACGAGAATTCGATGCCATGGTCGACGTATTCGTAATCCCAGTACCACTGCAGGCCGGTCGTCTTGATGGTCACCTCGGCCTCGGGCATGACCTGCTGATGGCGCAGCGCCGGGAAGGTGAAGATCCCGATGAACACCAGGATCAGCGCCGGCACCACGGTCCAGGCGATTTCCAGCGGCGTGTTGTGGGTGAAGCGCGCAGGTTCGGGGTTGGCCTTGCGGTTGTGGAACAGAATCACCCAGATGAGCAGCGCCACGACCAGAAGCGTGATCGCCGCGAGGATCCAGTTCAGCATCGTGTCCAGAAAGACCACTTCGCGCGCCAGCGCCGTCACCGGCGTCTGCATGTTCAGGCCGCCCGGCTCGGGCACGCCTCTGAAGGGCAGGGGCGGCAGGGCCTCCTCGGCAGCGGCGGCACCGGCAAAAAGGGTCGCCGCACCGGCAGCAACGGCACGCGAGGCGTATTTGTGGATGGTCATGGCGTCTTCCCGTTCCCTATGCGGCGTTGAACACCGCTTCGTCTCTGCACGGTCTCTGTGACCGCTTTGCCGTGGGGCGCGATGCGCGGGCGCAAGGACAACCTGTAACCCGGAAGCGATAAACCCCGTTGAGCTTTTTCGATGTAAAACCATATTGAAAGGGTCTGAACAAGCAAAACCGACCGGATCGCAGATGCATGTTGATCTGGATCAAGGACACGCCCCCAACCGCCCCAGGAGCGCGCAACCCCATGACCGAAACACCTTTTCGCCCTTTTGACACCCATCTGGACAAGGCCGATGCGCTGGCCACCCTGCGCGATGCTGTCGCAGGGGCCGATGATGGCGAACTGTTCCTGGAACGGCGGGTGTCCGAGTCGGTGATGCTGGATGACGGGCGCATCCGCTCGGCCAGTTATGACGCCTCCGAGGGGTTCGGCCTGCGCGCCGTGCGCGGCGAGGTGGCGGGCTACGCGCATTCCACGCACATGACCAACGCCGCCCTGCGCCGCGCGGCGGCCACCGCGCGGCTGGCCGTGGGCGATGGCGGCGGCGTTCTGGCGGACCCGCCGGGGGGCACCAACCGGCGCCTCTATACCGATGCCGACCCGCTGGACGGCGCGGCCTTCGCCGCCAGGATCGCGCTCCTGCGCGAGATCGACGATTTCCTGCGCGCCGCCGATCCGCGCGTGGTGCAGGTCACCGCGTCACTCGCCGCCTCGCATCAGGAGGTCGAGATCCTGCGCCCCGAGGATATTCACCTGCGCGATATCCGCCCCATGGCGCGGCTGAACATCTCGGTGATCGTCGAGCATGAGGGGCGGCGCGAATCGGGCATGGCGGGCGGCGGCGGGCGGATCGCGCTGGCCGGGCTGATGGCACCCGACCACTGGCAGCCCGTGGCGCGCGAGGCACTGCGCATCGCGCTCGTCAACCTGCGGGCCGAGGCTGCGCCGGCGGGGGTCATGGACGTGGTGCTTGGCCCCGGCTGGCCCGGCATCCTGCTGCACGAGGCCGTGGGCCACGGGCTTGAGGGCGATTTCAACCGCAAGAAGACCTCGGCCTTTGCCGGGCTGATGGGCCAGCGGGTGGCTGCGCCCGGGGTGACGGTGCTGGACGATGGCACCATCCCGGACCGGCGCGGGTCGCTCAACATCGATGACGAGGGGATGCCCTCGGGCCGCAACGTGCTGATCGAGGACGGGATCCTCACGGGCTTCATGCAGGACCGGCAGAACGCGCGGCTGATGGGCGTGGTGCCGACCGGCAACGGACGGCGCGAAAGCTACGCGCATATCCCCATGCCGCGCATGACCAACACCTACATGCTGGGCGGCGACACCGACCCAGCCGA
Source organism: Paracoccaceae bacterium (assembly GCA_007121115.1). GTDB lineage: Bacteria > Pseudomonadota > Alphaproteobacteria > Rhodobacterales > Rhodobacteraceae > Rhabdonatronobacter. The sequence goes on from SKMI01000056.1 coordinate 6,358, forward strand.
CATACTGGCCGACCTGAAGGACGGCATCTACGCCGTCGGCTTCGGTGGCGGGCAGGTGGACATCACCAACGGCAAGTTCGTGTTCAGTTGCACCGAGGCCTATCGCGTGAAGGACGGCCAGGTCGGCGCACCGGTCAAGGGCGCCACGCTCATCGGTGACGGCCCCACCGCGCTGCACAAGGTGCGCGGGATCGGCAACGACATGGCGCTGGACCCGGGCATGGGCAATTGCGGCAAGGCCGGGCAATGGGTCCCGGTGGGCGTGGGCCAGCCGACACTGCTGATCGGCGGGCTGACCGTGGGCGGAAGCGCGGCCTGATGGCCGCTGTCCGGTCGGCGCGCGGCGGCGACCGGTATCTGTGCTGGCATGACTGGGTGATCGGCTGGGGCGTGGTCTGGCTGCTGCCGGTGCCGCTCGGCGGGCTCATGTTCTCGTCGTTTCTCTTCTGGGGCTGGCTGTCCGAAGGTCTGGACCGGACCCTGCCCTTCGGCGATGCCCTCGCGAATCTGGCCCAGACCGGGATGGTTGTCGCGCTGATGCCGATGCTGTCATGGCTGGGCCTCTTGCCCCTAATGCCGATGGTCTGGCTGGCCCTGCGGCTGGGGTTCGGCGGCTGGGTAAGCTTTGCGCTCGGCGGGATCGGCTGCGGGCTGCTGGCGGACCTCGTGCTGGTGGGCTATCCCCCTGCGATCCCGCTTGGGGCCGGGCTGGCCAGCGCGCTGGCGTTGCGCGCGCTGCTGGGCTGGCGGCGCCCGGCGGCCTTCGACCCCGGCGCAGGGGACGGGCGCTGAGCCATTCGAGCGGGTCGGCGGGACTTTTCCCGGACGGTGCGAATCTTTACCTCGGCTTAACCAATACCGTGCAGGGTGTGCGTTGAATGAGGCGAGGCGGCGATGGCGAAAGATTTGTTTTCTTCTCACCCACCCACCACCCCACCCACGACGGAAGAGGACACGCTGTCGGCGCTTCGTCTCATTCGCTCCCCCCGCGTGGGGGCGACGACCTTTCACCGCATGATCGATGAACACGGCTGCGTGGCGGCGGCACTGGACGCGCTGCCGGAGGTGGCGCGCGCTGCGGGTGTGCGCGACTATGCACCCTGCGCCCGCGATACCGCCCTGCGCGAACTGGACGCCGCGCGCGCTGCCGGGGCGACCGCGCTCCTGCACGGCACCCCGGCCTATCCGGCGGCGCTGGCGGCGATTGCCGATGCGCCGCCGCTTCTCTGGGCGATCGGGCGGCTGGAGTTGCTGGCGCAGGACGCCATCGCCATGGTCGGCGCGCGCAACGCCTCGAGCCTGGGCACCCGCATGGCGCGGCGACTGGCCGAGGGGTTGGGGCACCGCGGTTTCGTCATCGTCTCGGGGCTGGCGCGCGGGATCGACGCGGCCGCCCACCGCGCGGCCCTGCCCTCGGGCACCGTCGCGGTGATGGCGGGCGGGGTGGATACCGTCTATCCGACCGAGAACCTGGGGCTTTATGACGCTCTGGCCGAAACCGGGCTGCTGCTGTCGGAACAACCCATGGGCATGACCCCGCAGGCGCGCCATTTCCCGCGCCGCAACCGCATCATCTCGGGACTGGCGCGCGCCGTGATCGTGGTGGAGGCGGCCGAGAAATCGGGCAGCCTGATCACCGCGCGCGACGCGCTGGACCAGGGGCGCGAAGTGCTGGCCGTCCCCGGCCACCCCGTGGACGGGCGTGCTGCTGGCTGCAACCGGCTGATCCGCGAAGGCGCCACCCTGCTTCGCGGGGTCGAGGATGTGTTGACCGCGCTCGCCCCTGTGAAGGACGCGACCGACCCTAACAGGGGCGCCCCCGAACCCGCAGGACGGCGCGGAACGTCGCAGGGCGCGCGCCGCGCCCATGCGGCGACGGCGCAGGGCGAACCCCCGGGAAGCGGCGTCTCGCCTGCGCCGGGCGCCGCTGCCGAAGCCCCCGCGCGCCGGGGTTCTGGTGGCGCACATCCGGCTTCGGCCTCGCCCACGCCCGCCGGTGGTCGCGGCGGAAGGGCCGGAGTGAAGTCGGGCGCGCAGTCGAAACCTGCGCCGGGCGACGTGACCCGAGGCCGAACTGCGCAACCGCGGGCTTCACGTGAGGACCCCGCGCCCAAGCGCCGCGACCGCGCGTCGGATGCGGGCGCTGCGGGGACCGTTGATGCGCCCGGGGATCTGCACCTCCGGATCCTGTCCATGCTGGGGCCCAGCCCGGTTGCCGAAGATCAGGTCATCCGCGATCTCGGCGCGCCCACGCAAACGGTTCTGGCTGCGCTGGTCGCGCTTGAAGTCGAGGGCCGCATCGCGCGGCAGCCGGGTGCGATGCTGCTGCGGACCTGACACAAAGGGAGCGGCGCCGCGCATGCGCTTGGCCGTGCCATGGCGCCAACAGGTGCTGCATCGCCGGTGCCTCGGTCCCAGGGCGCCCGCGCGCCATCCTGCCTGCCAGCCGCGCCTGGCGCAATCAGGGCAGCCCGCGCACTTGCGTAAGAAACCTTCGTGATCCGGTGGCGGCGGTGGCGCAGGGGGTGGTGCAACGTGGCGCAGGGGGTGGTGCAACGCGGCGCACGGGACACGCGCACGGAACCGATGGATCGCCGCGCTTCAGGTGCCGCGCCGCGATGCGGTTTCCGCCCGCCACCATCTCGTTCGCCCGGCGCCTGGGAAACCGCCTGCGTCAGCGGCGCAGTCGCCCGCCGCCCGCCATGCCGCCCGCCATGACGCCCACCGCGCCGGGAACACGGATTGACAAAGGCTGGCCCGGGCCCACATCTTGCGCCGCCGACCGGGGGCGGCCCCCGGCGCGTGTTGATACAGAGGTATTTCATGGCTGTCGTTGTTGTCGAATCTCCGGCCAAGGCCAAGACAATCAACAAATATCTGGGCGACGGGCACACGGTTCTGGCGTCCTACGGCCATGTCCGCGACCTGCCGCCCAAGGACGGCTCGGTCGACCCGGAAGACGATTTTGCCATGAAATGGGAGGTTGCCAGCGATTCGCGCAAGCACATCCGCGCGATTTCGGAAGCGCTCAAGGACGACCCGGAACTGATCCTCGCCACCGACCCCGACCGGGAGGGCGAGGCGATTTCCTGGCACCTGACCGAGGCGCTGGCCAAATCGCGCGCGCTGAAGAAGGACACGCCGGTCAAGCGCGTGGTCTTCAACGCGATCACCAAATCCGCCGTGACCGAAGCCATGAAGAACCCGCGCGAGGTCGACATGGAGCTGGTGCGCGCCTACCTCGCCCGCCGCGCGCTGGACTATCTGGTGGGCTTCAACCTGTCGCCCGTGCTCTGGCGCAAGCTGCCCGGCGCCAAATCCGCCGGCCGGGTGCAATCGGTCTGCCTGCGTCTGATTGTCGAACGCGAGATGGAGATCGAGGCGTTTCGCGCCCGTGAATACTGGTCGGTCACGGCCCGGCTGGCCACCCCGCGCGGGGCGGAGTTCGACGCCCGCCTGACCGTGCTGGGCGGGCAGAAACTTGACCGCTTCGACATCGCCACCGCCGAGGCTGCCGAACTGGCCGTGCAGGCGGTGCAATCGCGCGACCTGACCGTCACCTCGGTCGAGGCCAAGCCCGCCAGCCGCAACCCTTCGGCGCCGTTCATGACCTCGACCCTGCAGCAGGAGGCCAGCCGAAAGTTCGGCATGGGCGCCAAGCAATGCATGAGCACGGCGCAACGGCTCTATGAAGCTGGCTACATCACCTACATGCGGACCGACGGGATCGACATCGCCGCCGAGGCCGTGATGGCCGCGCGCGACGAGATCAAGGCGCGCTACGGTGCCGACTACGTTCCGAAGTCCCCGCGCATGTACAAGAACAAGGCGAAGAACGCGCAGGAGGCGCATGAATGCATCCGCCCCACCGACATGGCCGTCAGCCCCGACAGGCTGAAGGTCTCGGACGCCGAGCAGCGCAAGCTCTATGACCTGATCTGGAAGCGCACCATCGCCTGCCAGATGGAGGCCGCGCGGCTGGAGCGCACCACGGTCGAGATCGGCAGCCGCGACGGTCAGGTGGGGCTGCGCGCCACCGGGCAGGTTGTGCTCTTCGACGGGTTCCTGCGCGTCTATGAGGAAGGGCGCGACGATGTCGAGGAACGAAGAGCCGCCGCCGCGGGCGGTCTGGTAGATGACGACGACAAGCGCCTGCCGCAGGTGGCCGAGGGCGAGGGGATGGACAAGCGCGCCGTCACCCCCGAACAGCATTTCACCCAGCCTCCGCCGCGCTACACCGAAGCCACGCTGGTCA